>JANTGY010000085.1 GCA_024762695.1 Anaerolineae bacterium | reverse complement strand
GATTACTCCGGTGGCGTTGGAGAAAGGCAGCAGCTTTGCGATTCGTGAAGGCGGCCTGACTGTTGGCGCTGGCGCTATTACTGAGATTTTGGAGTAGGGGTAGGGATGGTTAGAGTGTTATTTCTAAAATTGAGATAACGCTCTTTTTCTGAGGCAACTTATGGCTAAGCAAAAGATTCGCATTCGTTTGAAAGCATATGATCATCGTGTTTTGGATCAATCGGCAAAGCGTATTGTCGGGACGGCCGAACGGACGGGCGCCCGCGTGGTAGGGCCTGTGCCTTTACCGACGAAATTGGAGCGTTTTACAGTCCGTCGTAGTACGTTTATTGATAAGGATTCTCATGAGCATTTTGAGATTCGCACACACAAACGTCTTATTGATGTATTGAATCCTGATTCAAAAACAATTGATACCTTAATGCGGCTGAATTTGCCGGCGGGTGTTGATATCGAGATTTCAATCTAGTATACATGCCATAAAACGTCGCTCCACTTATGTGATTGGCGCGCGTTTTATGAAAGGGATGATGCAGCCCGCGTTTGGTGGCTGGCAGTCCTGGGAGGTTTAGATGAAAGGATTATTAGGTATTAAAGTGGGTATGACCCAAGTGTTTGACGAGAATGGCGTAGTGATGCCGGCAACCGTCATTCAGGCGGGGCCTTGCTACGTGACACAGGTCAAAACGCAAGCAACGGATGGCTACGATGCTATTCAGGTTGGCTTTGGCGCAGTGAAAGAGAAGAGTTTGACCAAAGGGCAAAAAGGGCATTTGGGTCTTTTGCAATCTGATAAAAAGCATCCGCAGCGCAAAGAGGATATCGGGGTTTCTGCTGTTCGTTATTTGCGCGAATTTCGTACCAAGAATGCGTCTGAGTATCAATTGGGGCAGGAATTGACGGTTGAGCAATTTGCTCCTGGCGAGCATGTGGACGTGGTTGGTAAGACTAAGGGCCGGGGCTTTGCCGGCGTTGTGAAGCGATATGGCTTTGGCGGCGGTATTAAAACGCATGGTCAATCTGATCGTCATCGCGCGCCGGGTTCGATTGGAGCCACCTCTGGCACGGCGCATGTATTTAAGGGTAAGAAGATGCCGGGTCGTATGGGCAATGAGCGTTTTACGGCGCAAAATCTTGAGGTTGTCCAGATTGACTCGGAACAAAATTTGATTGCTGTGAAAGGTTCTGTTCCTGGTTCTAAGGGCAGTTTTGTTGTTATACGGGATGCAGCTAAAGGCTAACGGAGGCGTTGTGATGAAAGTTCCAGTTTTAAATATGGCTGGCGAGGAAGTGAACAGCGTTGATCTCCCCGTTAGCGTCTTTGAAGTAGATATTAATCGTGGTCTTATGCACCAGGCTCTAGTGCGCCAGATGGCCAATGCTCGGTTAGGGACGCACAAGACTAAAGGGCGTTCTGAGGTTAGCCTTACAACGGCTAAAGCGTATCGTCAGAAGGGTACAGGCAATGCGCGGCATGGCAGCCGACGGGCTCCGATTTTTGTGGGCGGCGGTGTGGCGCATGGCCCTCAGCCGCGCAAATATACTAAAGCGATGCCGCGCAAGATGCGGCGGGCAGCTTTGCGTTCTGCTTTAAGTGTAAAGGCCAGCGCAGGCGATATTGTTGTGCTGGATGAGCTTAATTTTGAAGTTGCTAAGACGAAGGCAATGGCTGCTTTGGTTGACCGTGTGGCTGATGGGGCGAGTACGCTGTTGTTATTGGCGGAGCGTAACGAGTTGGTGGATAAATCGGCCCGGAATTTACCGCAAGTGAAAGCGCTGCGGGCGAGTTATTTGAATGTCCGCGATCTGCTTGGATACGACAAAATTGTAATGCCTATGTCGTCTCTTGAACAAATTTCTTCGTTTTTGGCTGATGATGCCGACGAGATGGTTGTTGAGTTCGAGGGTAGTGGAGAAGAGGAGTAGATATGCAGATGCATTGGCGTGAAGTTATTCGTCGTCCTTTGGTGACGGAGAAGAGTAGTTATTTGGTGGATTTGTATAATCAGTATTCGTTCGCTGTGGATTCGAGAGCGAATAAGGTTCAGATTAAGCAAGCTGTGGAGTTGGCTTGGCCGGAGGTGACGGTGGAGAAGGTCCGCGTGGCTAATATGCCGGCCAAGCGTGCCCGCCGTTGGCGGAGTATGGCTATTCGCAAAGCGGGTTGGAAGAAGGCGATTGTTACGCTGGCTCCTGGCGATAGTATTGAGTTGTTTGAAGGTGTATAAGTAGGGATGTTGTTTGCTTGGCTGCTCTTTTTGAAGGGTGGGTAAGCGATAGTTGTTTATTTTTGAGCAGAGATGAGAGTTTCACGATGGCGGGGGTTATGTTCCCGCTATTGGAAGAGGCTTAACGTCTGTCTCTGGAGGTATTATGCCAATTAAAGTGTTTAAGCCGACATCTCCGGGTCGCCGCGATATGAGCGGGCAGACTTTTGAGGAGATTACGCGGTCGCAGCCTGAACCGTCGTTGGTTAGCGGGCTGCGGAAGCGGGCTGGACGAAATTTCCGTGGGAAGATTACGGTGCGCCATCGCGGCGGCGGCCATAAGCGGCGTTATCGTCTGATTGATTTTAAGCGGGATAAGCATGGCGTTCCGGCGCGTGTTGATTCGATTGAGTATGATCCGAATCGTTCGGCACGGATTGCTTTGCTTGTTTATGCGGATGGCGAGAAGCGTTATATTATTGCGCCGTTGGGACTTCGTGTGGGCGATGCGGTGATGAGCGGGCCTGATGCGGAGATTCGTCCGGGTAATGCTTTGCCAATGCACCGGATTCCGCTGGGTACGCTGATTCATAATATTGAGCTGCAGGTGGGCCGAGGCGGCCAGATGGTGCGTTCGGCGGGGACGTCGGCGCAGTTGATGTCGAAGGATCACCCGCAGTATGTGCTTTTGCGTTTGCCTTCTGGCGAGGAACGCTATGTGCCGCAAGAGTGTCTGGCGACGATTGGCCAGGTGGGTAATGTGGAGCATGGTAATGTGAAGTTAGGTAAGGCAGGGCGTAAGCGTCATATGGGTATCCGACCGACGGTTCGCGGTTCGGCGATGAATCCGAATGACCATCCGCATGGCGGCGGTGAAGGCCGTTCGCCGATTGGTATGGCTGGCCCGAAGACGCCGTGGGGCCAACCCGCTCTGGGACGGCGCACTCGTCGAAATAAGTCTACGGATAAGTTTGTTTTCCGTCGTCGGACTAAGAAGCGCCGTTAGGAGGTAAGAGGATGTCACGATCGTTAAAGAAGGGGCCGTTTATTAGCCCTAAATTGTTGAAGAAGGTGGAGAAGTTGAATGCTACGAAGAGTCGTCAGGTGATTCGTACCTGGTCGCGGGCGAGCACGATTTTTCCACAGATGGTTGGGCATACGATTGCAGTGTATGACGGCCGTCGCCATGTGCCGATTTATGTTACTGAAAATATGGTTGGACATAAGTTGGGTGAGTTTGCACCCACGCGGACTTTCCGAGGCCATATCAGTAAGGTCGAGAAGAAGGGGCGTTGATCATGGCTGAAGCATTTGAGGTTAAAGCAAAGGCGCGGTTTATTCAAATTTCGCCGCGCAAGGTGCGCTTGGTTGTGGATGCCGTTCGCGGTTTGGGCGCGCAAGAGGCGCTGGATAGGCTGCGTTTTATGCCGCAGCGGGCGGCTGAGCCTGTGTTTAAGTTGATTCAGTCGGCTGTGGCGAATGCGGAACAGAACTATGGCCTGGAGGCTGATGAGTTGTATGTGAGCCGTATTTTTGCCGACGAAGGGCCTCGGCATCGTAAAGCGCCGTATGGCGGACGTTTTGCGGGGCGCGGACGGTTTCGGCCAATTGTGCGCCGTTCATCTCATGTGACAGTGATGTTGGCTGAGCGTGAAGTTGTGGAATATGGCGATCTGTAGTATTCGGTGATTGGCGTTCAGTTAATTTTTAAGTTGCTGGATGCGCGCTGATACAGATTGCACGGAGGAAGAACGTTGGGACGTAAAGTACACCCTGTAGGATTTCGTTTGAAATCAATCCGCGATTGGAATACGCGTTGGTTTGCCGAAGGCAAACAGTATGAAGATTTGCTGCACGAAGATTTTGCGATTCGCAAGATGATCAAGAAGGAACTGCCTTCTGCGGGCGTTTCTGGCTTGGATATTGAACGCGCAGCGCCGAATCAGGTTCAGGTGACTATTCGCACGGCGAAGCCGGGTATTGTGATTGGTCGTAAAGGGGCTTCGGTTAAGGAATTGCGTAATAAGTTGCGGAATCTGACGAATAAGTCGGTTAAGTTGGAAGTTGAAGAGATCGCGCAGCCGGATACGGATGCGTATTTGATTGCGGAGAATATCGCCAGTCAGTTGACGCGACGTATTTCTCATGGTCGAGCGATGAAACGCGCGGCTATGCAGGCGATGCGCCAGGGCGTGGAAGGTATCCGCATTGAGGTTGGCGGCCGGTTAGGCGGCTCGGAAATGGCGCGAAAGGATAAGGTTTTTGACGGCCGTGTCCCGCGTAACACGATTCGAGCCGATCTGGATTATGGTTTTGCCGAAGCGTTGACGACTTTTGGTCAGATCGGCGTTAAAGTATGGGTTTATAGAGGCGAAGTCTTGCCGCAGAAGAGCGAGGCAACGGACGTCTACATTAGTGAGTAAAACGGACGATAGTTTTACTTTTTGTGGGACGGAATTGTTGGAGAGTGAGTTATGTTAATGCCAAAGCGCGTGAAATATCGCAAACAATTTCGCGGCCGTATGCGAGGAATGGCAAAGGGCGGCACTGATCTGCTCAATGGTGAGTTCGGGATTCAAGCGCTCGAACCGGGCTGGATTACCAGCCGCCAAATTGAAGCCATTCGCCGGACTATTGTTCGGCATATGCGTCGTCGCGGTAAGTATTGGATTCGGATATTCCCCGATAAGCCAGTGACAACTAAGCCAGCGGAAACCCGAATGGGTAAAGGTAAGGGCGCTGTTGATCATTGGGTGGCTGTTGTAAAGCCGGGTCGAATCGTTTTTGAAGTGGCTGGCGTGTCGGAGGATGTGGCGCGCGAGGCGTTGAAATTGGCTAGTTATAAGCTGCCGATTAAAACCCAAATTGTTTCACGGGAGGATCGACTCTAATGGCTAATATCGTCGAACTACGTGGTATGAATGATGAGAAGCTGGCTGAGATGTTGGAGAACGCCAGGGAAGAGATGTTCAATCTTCGTTTTCGCAACGCCTCGGCTCAGCTGGATGACTATTCCCGGTTGAAGGTTGTGCGCCGTGAAATAGCTCAGGTGGAAACGACGTTGCGGATGCGCCAGTTGGCTGAGGAAACTGCCGTTGGACAGCCAGAGATTGCAGCGGTGTTGGACGGCAAGGAATGGCAAGCAACGACGAGTTTCAGTTATGAAGACAGCGCCTGGCAAGTGGCGTTTGTTGACGCTGATGGGAATGATCTGGCGTCGGCGTTGGTGGATTTGAATAAGAAGCAGCCTAAAGGCCGTAAGGCTCGGCTGCAGAAGGCGGCGCCGAATTTGGTGACCGGTTATGAGATTGCAGGGTAGGTGAGAGATGAGAGAGCAACGTAAACGTCTGATTGGCGTCGTTACGAGCGACAAAATGGACAAGACGGCCGTTGTCGCAGTGACAACGACGAAACGCCACCCGAAATATGGTAAAGTGATGCGTCTGTCGAAGAAATACAAGATTCATGATGAAAATAATGAATGTCGTATTGGCGACCGGGTGCAAATTATCGAGTCGAAGCCAATAAGCCGAGAAAAGCGCTATGCGTTAGTTTCGGTGTTGGATCGGGCTAAATAGCGAGGCGGAACGATGATTCAACGAGAAAGCCGTATGAATGTGGCCGATAATTCGGGCGCCCGTGAAATCCTGGTCATTCAGGTGATGGGCGGCTCTGGTCGACGCTATGGTAGTGTTGGCGATGTGGTGACGGCAACGGTTAAGAAGGCCGCGCCAAATTCGGCAGTGAAAAAAGGCACAATTGTCAAAGCGGTGATTGTGCGGACGAAAAAAGGGTTGAAGCGCGCTGACGGCAGCCATATTCGTTTTGACGATAATGCGGCTGTTATTTTGGCCGCAGAGAGTAAACAGCCAATCGGAACCCGTATTTTTGGGCCAGTGGCACGCGAGTTGCGCAGCAAAGGGTTTAGCCGTATTTTGTCGTTAGCTCCGGAGGCGTTGTAAAAATGCGTATTAAAGTTAATGATGAAGTTGAAGTGATCGCCGGTAATTTTCGTGGCGCACGCGGTACGGTGCAGCGACTATTGCCCAAGAAAAATCGCGTGGTCGTTTCTGGGGTGAATTTGGTGAAGAAACACCAGAAACCGCAGCAAGCCGGCCGTTCGCAAACGCAAGGCGGTATTATTGAGTTTGAAGCTCCTATTCATATCTCGAACGTCATGTTGGTTTGCCCGGAAACGGATGAGCCGACGCGCATAGGTGTGCGGCGCGATGAAGACGGAGCGCGTGTTCGTTACTCCAAAAAGAGCGGCGAGGCGGTTGAGTAAGATATAAAACAAAAACCAGAGGCGAGCCAGGTAGCCTAACACAACCGCTTTGATGCAGATTGTGCGCGAACCTGCCACTCACTCGGAGGTATAAAATGGCATTTACGCCACTTAAAGAGTTATACAAGAATGAGATAGTCGATTCCATGATGAAGGATTTTGGCTATCAGAATGTTATGCAAGCTCCGCGCATCACGAAGGTGGTGCTTAACATCGGCTTGGGTGAGGCGTTAGATAACGCCAAAGCAGTTGATGCGGCCGTCAGAGATGTTACGCTAATTACCGGGCAAAAGCCGGTGGTGACGAAGGCAAAGCAATCTATTGCTGCATTTAAGCTGCGCGAAGGCCGCATCATTGGCCTAAAAGTGACATTACGCAACGAGCGTATGTGGAGTTTCTTGACGCGGTTAATCCATGTGGCGTTGCCGCGTACGCGCGATTTCCAGGGCGTTTCGCCGGATTCGTTTGACGGCCGGGGTAATTATACGCTTGGTTTGCGCGAACAGTTGATTTTTCCTGAAATTGAATATGACAAGATTGATAAAATTCGGGGTATGGAAGTGAGTATTGTGACGACGGCGCAGACTGATGAAGAAGGCCGTCGTTTATTAGGTATGTTGGGAATGCCTTTCCGACACGATTAGGAGTTGATGATTAACGGTCTACGTTAATTGTTGGCGTGAATGCCCGGTTGCGATATCTGGCCGGGCGCTTGGCCGGATGGGCCGAGCAGGAGAATTATATGGCTAAGAAGTCAATGATCGCGCGCGAAACGAACCGTAAATATAAGGTTCGGGTTCGCAATCGTTGTAGGTTATGCGGCCGGCCGCGGGGTTATATCCGCCGTTTTGGTTTATGCCGTATTTGTTTCCGCGAGCAGGCGCTTGAGGGCAATATCCCCGGCGTAGTGAAGTCTAGTTGGTAGACGCTGGAGGTGTATTATGTCAATGAGTGATCCGATTGCAGATATGTTGACGCGGATGCGGAATGCGATGATGCGGCAGCACCCTTCGGTATCAATGCCCCATTCGAAGGCCAAAGCGGCCGTCGCTGAGGTGATGAAGGCTGAAGGTTATATTGAGGATTTCAAGGTATTGCCTGAGAAACCGCAGGCGGTTTTGCAGGTGACTTTGAAGTATACGGGCGGTCGGCGCGATTATCGGTCGATTATTACCGGTTTGGAGCGCGTGAGTAAACCAGGCCGCCGTGTTTATGTTGGTAAGCAGGATATTCCCTGGGTGTTGAGTGGCATGGGTATTGCCATTATGACGACCTCCAAGGGTGTGATGACAGGACAGCGGGCGCGTCGCCTCGGCGTAGGCGGCGAAGTCATTTGTAAGGTCTGGTAACTGGAGGTTTGGCATGTCACGTATAGGGAGATCACCTATTCAACTGCCTAAGGGCGTTAAGGTTGATGTTAAAGGGCTGACGGCTACGGTTTCTGGCCCTAAAGGAAAGTTGACGCAAGTTATTCATCAAGATATTAGCATTGATTTAGATGATGGTGTTGTGATGGTGAAACGGCCGTCTGACTCGCGGCAGCATCGAGCGCTTCATGGGTTAACCCGCGCATTATTGAACAACATGGTTGTTGGCGTTAGCGAAGGGTTCTCGAAGATACTGGAAATTGAAGGCGTTGGCTATCGCGCCGCGATGGAAGGAAAAGCGTTGGTTCTGAATGTTGGTTATTCGCATCCGATTCGTTTTGATCCGCCAGCCGATGTAGCTTATGCGGTAGAAGACCGTAGTAAGACGATCATTGTTTCTGGTATTGATAAGCAGGTTGTGGGTGAATTGGCCGCGCAGATTCGTAAAACTCGTCCGCCGGAACCGTACAAAGGGAAGGGCATTCGTTATCGGGGCGAGTATGTGCGGCGTAAGGCTGGTAAGGCCGGTAAGGTATAGAGGGTATAGCTATGGCAGTTAAATCGCGTAAAGCGCGGCAACGGCGTCATCGCCGTATCCGTATGAAAATTTCGGGGACGCCAGATGTTCCTCGTTTAAATGTGTTCCGCAGCGTAGGCGATATTTACGCGCAAGTCATTGATGATGTAGCCGGCCACACATTGGCTTCGGCATCAACGCTGGATAAGCAATTGCAAGCAGACCTTGAAGGCAAGAGCAAATCTGAGCAATCGGTGGTTGTAGGCAAAGCGGTGGCTGAGCGGGCATTAGCGGCTGGCGTTAAGCAGGTTGTATTTGATCGCGGCGGTTATCTGTATCACGGCCGTGTCAAGGCTTTGGCCGATGGCGCTCGTGAGGGCGGCTTGAAGTTTTAAGTGAGGAGAATGTAATGGGTCAAAGACGACAAGGATTTCGTGACCAAGATCGCGACGAATTCGATGAGCGGATTATTGATATTACCCGTGTCGCTAAAGTTGTGAAGGGCGGCCGTCGGTTTGCTTTCCGGGTTTCGGTTGTGGTTGGCGATAATAAAGGGAACGTGAGCGTTGGCATTGGCAAGGCGCGTTCAGTGCCGGATGCGATTCGTAAAGCTCTGGAAGCAGCCCGGAAGACAATGGCGCCGGTGCCGATGGTGGGCAGTACAATCCCTCATGAGGTGATGGGTGTGCATGGCGCCGCCAAAGTGTTGCTCAAACCGGCTTCGCCTGGTACGGGCGTTATCGCCGGCGGCGGCGTGCGTGCGGTCATTGAAGCGGCTGGTTATCGCGACATCTTATCCAAATCATTGGGCAGCAAGAATGTGCTGAATGTTATGCTGGCGACGATTAATGGTTTGAACCAGTTAAAGAGCGTGCAGCAAGTTGCGGCGGATCGCGGCCAAGATGTGGCGGATGTGTCGCCGTTCTGGAGTCGTGATTAATGGGTAAGTTACAGATTACGTATAAAAAAAGTTCTATTGGTTATAACGAAAGCCAAAAACGCACAATTAAGGCGTTGGGTTTTCGCAAGTTGGGTCAGACGGTTGAACATGATGACACGGCCGTAATTCGCGGCATGATCAACAAAGTCGTCCATCTGGTACAAGTGGAAGAGGTTAAATAAGATGAAATTAAACGATCTGCGCCCCAATCCTGGAGCGAAGAAAAAGCGCAAGCGAGTGGGTCGTGGTATTTCTGCCGGGCAAGGTAAGACAGCCGGACGGGGTACTAAAGGGCAAAAAGCGCGCAGCGGTGGCGGCAAAGGCGTCTATTTTGAAGGCGGCCAGCTTCCTTTAGCGCGGCGACTGCCTTATAAACGCGGCTTCACCAACATGCGCAAAATCTACTACAAAACAGTCAACCTAAAGCAATTGGCTGAGTTTGATTTTGACGGTGTAGACGTAACTCCTGAGATCATGGCGGGTATTGGTCTTGTCAAAAAAGGAACCGATCCGGTTGTGATTTTAGGCGATGGCGAGCTAAACGTTGCCTTGACCGTAAAAGCGCACCGTTTCTCCAGCTCTGCCAAAGAAAAAATTGAGGCGGCTGGCGGTACAGTTGAGGTCCTTCCCCTTACCTAAAACTTGACGAGAGTTGTTAAGACTCTCCTCAGTGGAGGAATACAATGCTTGAATCTGTACGAACTGCCTTCTCACTGCCTGATTTGCGTCGACGCATTCTTTTCACGATAGGGATGTTGGTTGTCTATCGTTTGGTAGCTAACATTCCTGTGCCCGGGGTGGATTTGCAGGCGTGGCTGGCTTTTATTGGACAAGAGAGTGGTAATCCGGCTATTGATTTCCTGGACTTATTGTCTGGGGGCGCCGTGCGTAACTTCTCGGTAATGGCAATGGGCGTTTACCCTTACATCACTGCATCGATTATTATGCAGCTGCTAACGCCCATCATTCCCTACCTGGAAGAATTGCAATCAGAAGGGGAATCTGGACGTAATAAAATTAACCGCATAACCTACTACATTACGATTCCTTTCGCCGTTTTGCAGGGGATTGGACAAATTCGTCTGGTAGGCTTTAGCTTGGCAGGTGGGTTGGAGCAAATTATGCCCAACTTTGGTTTTGCTACCGCCGCTCAGATTTTGCCGACTGTTACCACTTTGATGGCTATGGTTGGCGGCACAATGTTTGCCATCTGGTTAGGTGAATTGATCACCGAAGACGGTATTGGTCAGGGTGTGTCACTCATCATCTTTGGCGGCATTATTTCTGGTATTTTGCCCAATCTGGCTCGTATTTTTGCGTTGGATGATTTGACGGCTAAGATTTTTACTATTGTTGCTTTCGTCGTGATCACGGTTTTAACGGTGTTGGTCATTGTTGTTGTTCAAGAAGGTCAACGAAGAATACCGGTGCAATACGGCCGTCGCGTGCGGGGTCGGAAAGTCTATCAGGGGCAAAGTAGTTTTGTGCCTCTGAAAGTAAACACAGCCGGCATGATTCCCATCATCTTCGCCCAATCTATCATGACCTTCCCGCCGTTGATCGCTAACTTCTTTGTCACGGGCAGCGGTAGTTGGATAGATAAATTTGCCCTATCCATAAGTACATTCAGCGCACAGCTAGATCCGCGTTCCGCGCCTCTGTCCTTCGCATTGTACTGGATTTTCTACTTCCTGATGGTGGCTGGATTCACCTTCTTCTACACTGATGTTATGGTGCAGCAGCAAAACCTGCCCCAAACATTGCAACGACAGGGTGGGTTTATACCGGGCATTCGCCCTGGCAAACGGACGGCCGATTACATCACCTCTGTGGTGAGGCGTATCACATTTGTCGGCGCTTTTTTCCTGGGTATCATCGCTATCATGCCTGGCATTATGCAGTTAGGGGGCGTGTTATTGCGAATTGATGGAATTGAGCAGAGCGTTTTGGTGGTTAGCGGTTCTGGTCTCATCATTGTTGTTGGTGTCATTATAGACACTATGCGGCAATTAGAATCCCAGCTGCTAATGCGGCATTACGAAGGGTTCGTATAAGAAAATGACCTATGTGGTTCTGATGGGTGGCCCTGGCGCCGGGAAAGGTACGCAGGCCAAGATATTATGCAAAAAGCTTGGCCTGCCTCAAATCGCTACGGGCGACTTGTTTCGTGAAAACCTGCGGGAAAATACCGAGTTAGGCCAGTTAGCCCGTACCTACATGAATGGTGGCGATCTGGTTCCAGATGAAGTTACCGTAGGCATGGTTAAAGAGCGGCTATCTCGTCCTGACTGTGCCAATGGCGCATTACTAGACGGGTTTCCCCGCACAATTAGCCAGGCTGACGCTTTAGAAACGCTGTTGGCGGAGATGGATGAGCGAGTACACATCGTCCCATACATTCATGTCAACCCCGATTTGCTGCTTCAGCGATTGGCTGGAAGATGGACATGCTCTGCTTGCGGACGCGTTTATCATGTGCTATTTAACCCGCCCAAGCAAGACGGCATATGCGATCTGGATGGCAGCGCTTTGTATCAACGAGATGACGATACAGCGGAAACGCAAAAGCATCGCATCGCGGTGTATTTTAAACAAACAGCGCCGTTGTTGGATTACTACAAAAACAAAGGCTTACTTGTTGAGATAAATGGCGAGCAAAGTATTGAACAAGTCCAAAAAGAACTGCTGCAGGTTATTAAAGAATCAGATCGACAACGAACCGATTGATTATGGAATTAGTCTGGACAATTTTGCAACAATGTGGCAAACTATATGGCTTGTGCCCTGCACAAATCTTGTCCAAAAGTATTAAAATGAATGCTTGTGTGAGAATTTCACTAAGTGTAGACGAAATGCTCGTCATTCGCGCACAGGCCAGGAGTTGAAACGATGAAAGTATCGGCATCTGTTAAACGTCGTTGTCCGAAATGTAAAATCATCAAGCGGAAAGGTGTTGTACGTGTGATTTGTGTTGATCCTAATCACAAACAACGGCAAGGATAAAGGGTACGCGGAGAAATTATGGCTCGTATAGCTGGTGTAGATATTCCCCGTAACAAACGGGTTGAGATTGGTTTAACGTACATTTATGGTATTGGGCGGACAGCCAGCCAAAAGATTTTGGTTGAAGCGGAAGTTGATCCCAATACCCGTGTACAGGATTTGTCTGAAACGGAAGTGACACGGATGCGGCAGATTATTGGCCGTGATCACGTCGTGGAAGGGGATTTGCGGCGCGAAGTCGCAATGAATATCAAGCGTTTGACTGAAATTGGTTGTTATCGTGGCTTGCGTCATCGTCGGCATCTCCCTGTGCATGGTCAACGTACCAAGACGAATGCCAGAACACGCAAAGGCCC
>JANTGY010000084.1 GCA_024762695.1 Anaerolineae bacterium | reverse complement strand
CCCAGGTGCGATGCGCTGCCAGCACATCGGCTTGAATTTGCGCTTCCTCCAGTCGAATCTGGCGGGTTTGCTGCCAGTAAACGAAGGCTATGCCAGCGATGATGAAGGCGATGAGGAGGAAGATTAAGCGGAGTTTGGAGGAAGGGGGAACTGCCGTTGGCAACGGCTGCTCATCCTCCCAAGTTTCGTCTTCCTCAGTACGCCAACGAAAAAACGGTTTCATTGCGCATCATCTCCCCCCTACGTGCGTCAGGAAGCTCTTGGGCGTTATCACCTCAAATTCTGACTCTGGGTAAGCGTTTAGGAATGTTTTAGGCATTCGGACACGTTTGTTCCCCCATTTGTATTCAAACGCAAACAACTTACCTTCTCGTTCCTCGACCAAATCTATTTCTGCGCCGCCATAAGTGCGCCAGAAATAAACGCTGCCCAACACTCCCTGATAAGCCAGCCATTTACGACGTTCGCTAATCATCAGATTTTCCCACAAATGTCCTACATCGTTCCGTTCAGTTAGCGGGTTGAGATTGCCGATAATCATATTGCGAACGCCCATATCCCAGAAATAGATTTTGTCCCGTTTGCTGACCTCTTTGCGTAAGTTGCGGCTAAATCCATGCAGTCGGAAAATGACATACGCTTGTTCCAGCAAATCAACATAGGCAGCGACTGTATCTTTACTCATCCCCAACTGAGTTCCTAATTCATTGAAAGAAACTTCTTGCCCAATTTGGAAAGCCAACAACTTGAGCAGGTTTTGTAATTTACTAGAATGACGAATGTTGCCGATTTCCAAAATATCTTTGTAAAGGTAACTGGTTGTTAAATTACGCAGGTAATCCCGTTTAGTTTCGCCGCCTTCCAGTGAGAAAAGTTCTGGGTAGCTGCCATAAATCATTCGCTCCGGGAGCATGTCGCCTAATTCAAATGGGTTGTAATGATGAGCCAGCTCGCATAAAGCGACAGGGTAAAGTGTGTGCGTCCAGGCGCGGCCAGTTAGCGGTTCGCGGGTTTTGCTGGCCAGGTGCAGCGACGATGATCCGGTGGCGATAATGCGTAGATTGGGGATGTTATCGGCCATCAGTTTCAAGTTGAGGCCGATTTCCGGGATGCGCTGAGCTTCGTCAATAAAGAGCAGTTCATAGCCACCGGTGAGATCGCGCAGTTGACGCAGGTCGCGGCTAGACAAGACATTGATAAAGCGTAATTCGTCGGCATTGATGGACAAGACACGATATGCGTTGCGGGCGAGTATGCGTTGCACGAGGGTGGTTTTGCCAACCTGTCGCGCTCCAAAAAGCAAAATGATCTTGTCGCCTTTTTGCAGTTCGCTTTCTAATTTGGATTGGATGTTGCGGGCGAGTAACATGCCAAATTGTATCGAATTAGCCAAATTAGCGCAAATTTGGCTAATTCACTAGCTAAATTACATTTAATTTGGCTAATACAAGAAGATAGAAACGGCCGTTTTCGCTGGCTGTTCATCTTCCCAATGTTCGTCTTCTTCAGTACGCCAACGAAAAAGCGGTTTCATTTGACGTCGTCTCGCTTCCGAACCTTTCAGAGATTGTCATTCTCGCGCAGGCGGGAATCCATCTTACTTGTTCGGAATGGATGCCTGCCTGCCCAGGCATGGCAAATTGTTAATCAATCAACCAGAATCACCCTTCAGACTCAGCAAATTTCTTGAAATCCATCATATTTTGCAAAGTCTGTTTCTTAAAAGTTCCCGGCATAAAAAGAGCCATAATTTTCATGAAACCGCTGAATCTAAAATCAGTGTCCAGAACCCAGCGCGTTTTATCTGGCCCAGCTTCATGGAAATAATTGGCGTTCCAATTCCACACGCCTTTGGCTTCATAGATGCCGGTAAACTCAGCCGGCAGGTCGCGCTTTTCAATCGTTTCGGTCATTTCAATGGTGCGCTTACCCATTTCATAAACCAGTTTGGATTTAGCGCCCGGTTGGCCGACCTCTCCGCTAATATGTTCAAAACTTCTAAGTCCCGGCTGCCATTTGGGGAGATTATCGGGGTCGTCGAACAGTTCTATAACGCGGTTGCGGGGTAAATCAATTATCACTTCTGTTTCATATCGCATGGTTTGTCCTCCAATCGTCGAACGTATCGGTGAAATTTATTCCCCCTGAAAACATTATACAGAGTGAGGCAAGGGGGGGGAAACGGCCGTCTCCCAGCTCTCAGCCATTCCCAATAAAAAACATCCGGTTTCCTCCCCCTCCTCAGGGCAAGAAATCGGATGTTTCAAAAACTCGAAAAATTAGAGTCTAAATTTCGCCAGTGTACAAGACGTTCTTCACTTCAGCGATGGCCTTGGTGATTTCAATCTCGCGCGGGCAAGCGTTGGTACAGTTGAAGTTCGTGCGGCAGCGCCAGACGCCAAAGGTATCGCCGACAACGGCCAACCGTTTTTCCGGCGCTTTGTCGCGGCTGTCGAAGATGAAGCGGTGGGCGTTGACGATGGCCGCCGGCCCAACGTACTTGTCGTTGGCCCAGAAGCTGGGACAAGAGCTGGTGCAGGCAGCGCACAGGATGCACTTGGTCGTATCGTCAAAACGGGCCCGGTCTTCAATAGATTGGAGGCGTTCACGGCCGTTTTCCGGCGGCGGATCGTCATTGATAAAGTACGGCATCACCGACTTGTAATGATCCATGAACGGTTCCATGTCCACGATCAAATCCTTGAGCACTTTCAACCCTAAAATCGGCTCAACCTGCACTTTGATCATATCGCCGTCGCCCAGGCGATTAACCAAAGTCTTACAGGCCAGCATATTGGCCCCGTTAATACGGAACGCATCAGAACCACAAACGCCGTGCGCGCAAGAACGGCGCAGCGCCAGTGTGCCATCAATCTCCCACTTTACGCGATGCAGCAAGTCTAGCACCGAGTCGTTGGGATTTACATCATTCAGTGTATATTCGCCCCAATATCCGGCCTGGTCTTTCTCCGGGTTATAACGGCGAATGCGTAATTGAGCTTGCATAGTTTTCTCCTGGTTCAGTTACCAGCAATTAAGTAATTAAGTAATTATGTAATTAAGTAATTATGTAATTGAGTAATTATGTAATTACCAATTACCAATTACTAGTTACCAATTACTAGTTACCAATTACTAGTAAACCCTCGGTTTCGGTTCGTAACGACCCAGCGTGACTTCCTTGTAATCTAAACGATAGCCGTCGCCCTCTTTATGGTAGAGGGTATGCTTGAGCCAGTTTTCGTCATCGCGTTCGGTATAATCGTCGCGAGCATGAGCGCCGCGGCTTTCAGGGCGGGCTAAACCAGAAACGGCCGTAACCTCCGCCGTGTCCAATAAACAGCCCAGCTCCCAAGCCTCCAGCAAATCGCTGTTGAACACCTTCCCCTTATCTTCGATGCTTACCTTCTGGTATGCCTCACGCAGTTCCTTCAAGTCGGCAATCGCCTTATCCATTGTTTCTTTCGTGCGGAAAACGCTGACATTTTCTGTCATAGATTCTTGCATTTTGCGACGAACCTCATGCGCTTTAACGCCGCCGGTATTGTTGCGGATGCGCTCAAACTCAGCCATTACCTCGTCGGCAGCGCCGTCGGGCAGCGGCAGCAGTTCAGCATTCTGGCAATACTCGGCCATATCTACGCCCGCCAGCTTGCCAAACACCACCAGGTCGGTCAGCGAGTTGGTTCCCAGACGGTTGGCGCCGTGTACGGAAACACAGGCCACTTCCCCGGCAGCGTAGAAGCCGGGCAGAACTGTTTTTTGAGCGTCGAGGAGGACACGGCCGTTCACATCCGTCGGAATACCGCCCATGCCATAATGCGCCGTCGGCTGCACCGGCATCGGCTCCTTCACCGGGTCAACGCCCAGGTACGTGCGCGTAAAATCAGCAATATCGGGCAGCTTGGCCTCGATATATTCCCGATCAATCCGGCGATCTTCGCCATCTAACTCATAATAATGATTCACTGTTTCAGGCGTCACATCTAAATGGACATATTTCTGCCCGTTGATACCGCGTCCCGCCTTCACTTCCAGGTAAATGGCGCGGCTCACCACATCGCGGCTGGCTAAATCCTTAATATTGGGCGCATATTCTTCCTTCGCCATGAACCGCTCGCCCTCGCTATTGATAAGGACGCCGCCCTCGCCGCGCACCCCCTCCGTAATCAAAATACCCAGCTTATAAATGCCAGTCGGGTGGAATTGGAAAAACTCCATATCTTGCAGCGGAATGCCGCGCCGCAGGGCAATCGCCGGGCCGTCGCCGGTCAGCGAATGGGCGTTAGACGTGACTTCCCACACGCGCCCCCAGCCGCCAGTGGCAAACATTACCGCTTTGCTGTGGAAAATGTGGAACTCGCCGGTAGCGATTTCGATGGCGACGACGCCGCGCACGGTGTCATCCACGCGAATCAGGTCTACCACGTGGAATTCGTCGAAGAAGTTGACTTCATTCTTGATGCACTGTTGGTACAGCGTCTGCAAAATCATGTGGCCGGTACGGTCAGCCGCATGGCAGGCTCGCATGACCGGCTTACCCGTATCTTTGTTGGTGTGGCCGCCAAAACGACGCTGCGAAATTTTGCCATTGGGGAATCGGTCAAAAGGCAAGCCCATGTGTTCCAGTTCCACAACGGTGTTAATCGCTTCTTTGGTTAATACATCCACGGCATCTTGGTCAGCCAAATAGTCAGACCCTTTTACCGTGTCGTAAGAATGCCATTCCCAGCTATCTTCTTCCATATTGGCCAGCGCCGCGCCAATGCCGCCCTGCGCCGCGCCGGTGTGGGACCGGGTAGGATATAGTTTAGAAAGAACGGCGACGTTCGCGCTGCGACTGGCATAAAGGGCGGCCATCAAGCCGGCCCCGCCTGCGCCAACAATCACCGCATCAAATGTGTGTATTTTAGGCATAATTCAAATCCTTGTATAACAGTTCGTAGTTAGGTACATAGTCCGCAGAGTACCGTCTCCTAAGCAAAACAAACGACTTCATCGCTGAACTGCGCGACTACGTGGCTTACTACGAACGGGTTAATCTCCCTGTTAGAAGCTGGCAATAGCAAATCCGGCTCCAATCAGGGAGACGATGAGGAAAATTGCCATGACAGTGTTCAATGTTTTGATGGCGCTCTCGCCATGCACGTAATCTTCTAGCACATTGCGTAGCCCATTGATGCCATGTGGCAGGGCAATGAACAATAGCAGCATATCGTATACTTTCCAGCCCCAGGAGGCCCATTGGTCAGCCACATATTGCAGGGTGAGGCTGTGAACATCGTTGAGAACGTGTTGAATCATCATATGCCCAACAGCTAGAATGAGGAGGGCGATGCCCGAAAGACGCATGAATAAAAAGGCATAACGCTCAAAATTGCTTTGAACCTGTACCTTGCGGCGTGTAATTCCAGAATAAGTTGTCATTTGCACTGCTCCTTAAGAGACGGGATAGGTGGGGAAGGCCCAACAGTTGGAGCCATGTCCACAGTGGGAAATGATGGAACTCAACATGTAAATGGCAATGGGGACAAAAACGACAAGGAATAAAGCCCAAACAATTGTGACTGTTTTGGCCTGGTGCCGCCACCATTCGGGTTTGAAATCCAGTAAAGTGATACGGATGCCATTGAATGCATGGAATAAAACCGCACCCATCAACCCAATTTCGCCCAAACCGAACAAGGGATGTTTGAATACGGCGATGGCGTATTCGTACACCGGCGGGTTGTAGTTAACCATCGCCGTTTCCCACACGTGAATCACCAAGAAGGCCAGAATGCCCAAACCGGCAAGCCGGTGCGCAATCCAACTATAATGCCCCCCCCGGCCGCGATAGCGAACACTTTCGCGCAAGGTTAACAATAAGCTTGACATAAACACTCTCCTCTTTGTTTGCTTGTGTTGGGTCAAGATGCACGGGTCAGATTGTTCTTCCCCCACCATTCAACCCTAAAACACTATCCACAACACAGAGCAAAGGTAAATTTTTGAGGCAACCGCATCGACTTCTGATGAATAATGCAGTTACCGAAACAGCGCATAATGCCCCCAAAAGGACATATGCGCCATTTAAAGTACGAACTTGCTATTGCGCGGCGGATTATAACAAAGTTTTCATCATTCGTTAAGGTTTTAGATAGTTTGCGAGTAGATGAATAGACGAACGCGCGAACCGGTAGATGAATGGGACATGTAGGCCTGCTTAGACTTCTCTTCCTTGCTTTGGATGACAGCGACTGTTACACTTTGAAGGAGATGATCAGACCCTTTAATTTGCGCGATTTGCCATTGGTGCGTCGGTTGAGCGAGCAAGGCGTTTCGCTGCATACGGAGTCGACTTTAACGAATAATTTGAACCCCCTGCGAGGCGCGTTGTTTAGTCTGGTCGGTGGCGACTTCCCCACTTTCGTTTGGAAGCTGGAAAAGGGAGCAGCGGCCGGTTTTATCCAGTTGGAGATGGAGGGGAACGAACGCCATGCCCGGATTTTGTTTGTGGGATCGGCCGAAGACACGGCCGTTGCCCCCCACAATGGCGCTCCCATCATCAACGAAAACGTATGGCTCCCGCTTTTGGATCAAGCCGTTGCTGAAATCGGCCGTCGCGGCATTCACAGTTTGGTGGCTGAAGTAAATGAAAACGGGGCAGAATTACCCGTATTGCGGCGAGCAGGGTTTGCTGTGTACACAAGGCAAGACATTTTCCGATTGGAGACGGCCGTCATCAACAGCTTCAACACCCCAATGGAACTCCAGCCCCGTCGTCCCGTAGACGATTGGGACATCCAACTCCTTTACGGCAATCTGGTTCCCCGCCTCGTCCAACTCGTCGAACCCGTCCCGCCGCTGCACCAGGGTGAAGGATGGCTGCTACGCGAGAACGACGAACTGGCCTCTTTCGCCCACATTCGCGCTGGATCGGTGGCCACCTGGATGCGCCTGTTCATTCATCCCAACGCCGAAACTCAGGCCGACGATATCATCGCCGCCGCCGCCCAGGTCGCCGCACAAAAAGCGAGCCAACCTATTTATTGCTGCGTTCGCCGTTATCAAAGCTGGCTGCAAGGGCCGATGGAACGGGCCGGTTTTGAGCAATGGGGCAGTCAGGCCGTCATGGTCAAGCATACAGTGCACCACACAACAAAACCATTACCCGAACTTTCAACCGTAATAGACAAAAATCGCGTGCCCGCATCTGCGCCAATGGTGCGCCATTACAAACAAGAGAAAATAAAGATTGATAATTGAATATCTAAAAAGAGCCAATCCCTTATTCTTCAATCTTCAATCATTGAACATTAATCATTAATTTCATGAAAACACAAGCCAGAGAAGATTTACAAGCGCTACTCGTCTTGTTGCCAGAACGTGTGCGACAAAGCATTGAATTACAAGGCAACGAAACCGAACTATTAGAAATCGTCATGGACTTGGGGCGGGCGCCGACAGCGCGTTACGTGGCTGGCGAACGCACATTACACCCGGACGAAACCACCCAAGCCGAAATTAATACCGTCATTAACGGCATTGGCGATTTTGATGATGATAACCGGGCCGGAATCGCCCGTACCTTACATCGCATCGCCGGGATTCGTAACCGACGCGGCCAAGTGGTCGGTCTAACCTGTCGCGTGGGGCGGGCGGTGTATGGCACCATTGACATCATCGAAGACATCGTTGAAGAAGGGCACAGCATTTTACTGCTGGGGCGCCCCGGCGTGGGCAAAACGACGATGCTGCGCGAAATGGCCCGCATTTTGGCCGAAAAGAAGCGCGTGGTCATCGTGGACACCTCCAATGAAATCGGCGGCGACGGCGACATTCCCCATCCGGCCGTTGGTCGGGCACGCCGGATGCAGGTACCGCGCCCCTCTCACCAACATGAGACGATGATTGAGGCGGTGGAAAATCACAACCCGGAAGTGATTGTGATTGACGAGATTGGCCGAGAACGGGAAGCGGCGGCGGCGCGAACGATTAACGAGCGCGGTGTGCAGTTAATCGGCACAGCACATGGCAATTCGTTAGAAAATCTGCTAATGAACCCCACACTATCCGACCTGGTGGGCGGCATCGAGAGCGTCACGCTGTCGGATGAAGAAGCACGGCGACGCGGGACGCAAAAAACGGTACTGGAACGGCGCGCGCCGCCTACGTTTGATGTGCTGATAGAAATTCAGGAACGGCAGCAGTTGAGAGCCCACCGAGATGTAACAACCTCAGTAGATGCTATGCTGCGCGGCCAACCATTCAAGGTGGAATTACGAACGCGAAGTGTCGATGGCGACATCCAGATCGAAGAACAGACGATGGTGGTGACATCTTCGGCGGTAACGGGGCGGCGTAATGATGGCGACAGCGGACGGACTGGGCGTAACGGCCGTTCCCGCAATCGTGTTGATGATAAAAAAGCGGGCAAAGGGGATCGCAACGGCCGTGTTCGCCTCACCGAAACCCAAATGGAAAAAGCCAGTGAAGATGAACGAAGCGCCCTAAACGTCTTTGCCTATGGCGTAGCCCGTAATCGGCTCAAGCAAGCCGCCAAACAACTACGCGTCAAAATCAACATCGTTGACCAAATGCCCCATGCCGATGTGCTCGTGACCCTAAAAAGTTATTATCGCAAACGGCGCAAACTGATTAACGACGCCGAACAGCGGCAAACGCCCATTTACGTTCTGCGCGCCAATACCATCGCCCAAATGGAAAAATTTCTGGCGCAGGCAATGAATTTGGAGACGGTCTCCACCGACCCTTTTGAAAACGCCATCGTCGAAGCTGAAAAAGCGATCCAACAAGTCGCCACCGGAACGCCTGGCGTCAATCTAAGTCCTGTCGGGTCAGCCATTCGCCGTTACCAACACCAAATGGCGCGGCAAGCCAATCTAGTCTCGCACAGCTACGGCAAAGAGCCGCGTCGCTATGTGCGAATTTTTAACGAGAAAAGGAAGAGATAAAAGTTTACAAGTATGCAAGTAACAAGTGGCAGGTACACTTGCATACTTGCCGACCTGCCACTTGCAAACTTGCCACTTGCCATGTTCATCACATTTGAAGGCCCGGAAGGGAGTGGAAAATCAAGCCAAATTGCCTTATTGACGGCATTTTTACAAGACCAAGGATTTCATATTATCGCCACGCGAGAGCCAGGCGGCACGCCGATTGGCGACCAGATTCGGGGCGTGCTGCATGATGTCGCCAATACGGCGATGATGTCGTCGGCGGAACTGCTGCTGTATTCGGCATCGCGGGCGCAGTTGGTCGGCCAATTGGTTCGCCCGGCGCTGGCCAGGGGCGCCGTTGTGCTATGCGATCGCTTTGCCGACAGCACACTGGCTTATCAGGGGTACGGCCGTAACCTTAACCTCGCCGACCTACGCGCCATCACCCAATTTGCCACCGGCGGCCTCAAACCAGATTTGACCCTCCTGCTGGATATTGACGTGGAACGCGGTTTAGCCCGACGGCTTGACGGCGGCGACGAGATGAACCGGCTCGACTTAGAGCAGGTCAGCTTTCACCAGCGTGTGCGCGACGGCTACTACGAATTAGCCCTGTTAGAACCAGAACGCTGGGTCATCGTCAATGCTGACAGACCAATTGACGCCGTGCAAGCCGAACTACAACAAATTGTCTTGGAACGATTAGGTGAAAACGGGAAAGTTCTTTGATTTTGTCCAGTGATGTTTCTCCCGTTTTCCCTGAGTAAACCGCGAGAAATGTCGTCTTTCTTGTCAAAATACTTTCTGCGGTTTACCTAAAGGAATAACCCATGCACATTGATTTACTCATCCATTCCGCCAGCCAGGTATGCGTCGTACCCAGCCATGATGGGCCGCAGCGCGGCGACAAGCTGGGCGATTTAGGCCTTATCGAGAATGGGGCGGTGGCGGTGAAGGATGGGAGGATTACGGCCGTTGGCAAAACGGCCGATTTACGCGCAACCTATACCGCTGCCCAAGAAATTGACGCCAACGGCAGCGCCGTCATCCCCGGCTTTATCGATCCCCACACCCACATCCCCTGGTACGGCGACCGGGCCAACGAATTTGAGATGCGCCTGGGAGGCGCCTCTTACATGGAAATCATGAATGCCGGCGGCGGCATTATGTCAACAGTTCGCAGCACACGCCAGGCCAGTTTGGATGACTTGGTAACTGATAATCTACCTCGATTGGCGCGGATGTTGCAGCACGGCACAACCAGCGCCGAAACCAAGACCGGGTATGGGCTGGAAAAAGCGGCTGAATTGAAACAGTTGGACGCGATGTGGGAACTGAACCAGCGTCAACCCATCGAACTGACCTACACCTTTTTACCGGCTCATGCGGTCCCGGCGGAGTGGAACGGCCGTACCGACGACTTTGTAGACTACGTGATTAACGAGATGCTTCCCGCTGGAGCCGACTGGATGAAAAAACATGACATCACCCTGTTCTGCGATGTCTTTTGTGAAGCGGGCGTCTTCGATGTCGCCCAAACCCGCCGCATCCTCAGCCGCGCTCAAGAGATGGGCTTCCGCCTCAAAGTCCACGCCGATGAATTTGAGGGGTTGGGCGGCACAAAACTAGCCGTCGAACTAGGCGCCATTTCCGCCGACCATTTGGTGCGAACGCCGGACGCCGACATCGCCGCATTAGGCAGCGGCGACACCATCGCCGTCGGCCTGCCCGGCACGCCCTTTGGCCTGGCCGAGAATGAATACACCCCGGCCAAAGCAATTTTAGCCGCCGGCGGCGCGCTGGCCCTGGCCTCCGATTGCAATCCCGGCACAACCTGGAACGAATCGATGCAAATGGTGATTGCGCTGGGCTGCCGTTACATGGGGCTGACGCAGGCCCAAGCCCTGGCCGCGGCCACGCTCAACGCCGCCTATGCCATCGGCCGCGGCGACCAAATTGGCAGTCTGGAATCAGGCAAACAAGCCGACATTCTCATCTTAAACACGGCCAATTATCGCCAACTCGGCTATCGTTACGGCGGCAATTTGGTAAAGCAAGTTATCAAGAAAGGAGAAATAGCCTTTCAGCAAGTCAGTTAGTCAGCAAAAAGCTGATGAGCTGATTAGCTGCAAAGCTGTTCTGGAGAAACCCCATGACCGCACTATTGGACTCCATCGGTTTAGCGTCTAGCGATGTAACTCAACTTGTTATTCTGGCGGTTACGTTGCTGGTCGGTCTGTTTCTGCTGCGGATGGCGTTTAAGCTCACGGCCGCTTTGTTTCGAGTCGGTTGTCTGGCGATCCTTTTTATCGTGGGCGCCTCATTTGTTCTTAAGTTTCTCAATTAACCTGTGTGACGCGCAGCGACGCTGATTAACTGTGACTATCCACCATAAATTCTCGCGCGCCGATTGGGTTACCGTCGTTTTGCTCTTCGTCGGGCTGTCATCGCTTTATTTTGCGACGACGTCGGGCATTACGAGCAGCAATGACGGCAGCCATTACGCTCTCACGCGCACGATGGCCGAGAATCACGCCTTTGCGCTGCGTCAGTTTGACGATTATGCCGAGGGAAACGACATCGCCGTCCGCGATGGCGTTTTGTACAGCGATCGGCCGCCGGGCACGGCCGTTTTCGCCACAATTTTCTACACCCTCGCCAACCTCCTGCCCGCTCCGCTCGCCCCTCTGCCCTCTCGCCATGACGCCGAGAATCTGCGCTTGGCCGCCGTTATGCTGCTGCCCGTCTTTGCCGGAACGGGCACGGCCATTCTTCTCTACCTATTTTTACGCCAAAATGGGGTGACGCGAGCCGGGGCGATAACGGCCGTTCTCATGTTCAGCCTGGGCACAGCCCATTGGAAATACAGTTCCGTTCTCTTTTCCCACGCCTTATCCGGTTTTTTGATTTTGCTATCCGTTTTTCTGGCGACTCGTCTCCAAAACGGCCGTTGGCCGCGTTACTTTTTGCTGGGCTTGATTCTGGGGCTTTCCGTACTGGTTGAGTATTCCAATGGATTAGCAGTGGTAATAACGGCCGTGTTCATCCTGGCCGCGCCAAAATCATTTTCCCCGCGCCGCCTCATGTTGACGATGGGGCCATTCATCGCCGGCGGATTGATCCCCGCCGCATTTTTAGCCTACTACAACACAACCAACTTCGGCGGGCCGTTCACCCTCTCCTACGCCTACGCCGTCAACTATCCCTGGGCCGGCAACTTCAGCGAAACGTTTAGCTGGCCGCTGCTTCCCGGTTTGCAAACCCTGCTCATTTGGGGCGAAGGCGGCGGCTGGTGCAATCCCACCTGCTACAATCAGGGCCTTTTCCTCCTGTCGCCAATTATGTTATTGGCGCTGCCCGGCCTCTGGCTCTATTTTCGCCGCGCCCGCCCTGCGTTCTGGCTGACTAACACGATCTTCCTCGTTTACCTGCTCCTGTTTGCCAAACATTTCACATCGCACGGGTTCACGGGAGACGGCCGTTACCTCGTTCCCTTCCTTAGCCTGTTCACCATTCCCCTGGCCTTTGCTCTCGATTGGCTGCTAACGCAATCACAAAAAACAACTCGCCAAACCATCGGCAACTTCATCATCTTCGGCCTCTTTTACCTCTCTATGCGCAACATCATCCTACACATTGGCCTCTCCTACAACTACCATTTAGACCTAAGCCAACTCACTCCGATGATCGCCAGCCCCCAAAACTGGCGCTACCTGTTCAACCAACTCTTCCGCAACACAGACAACCTGCCCTGGCTGTGGGCA
>JANTGY010000083.1 GCA_024762695.1 Anaerolineae bacterium | reverse complement strand
GTTAAAATTTGGTTTTCGTTTCTCGTTGAATGCGTTTAGGGCTTCTAAATGGTCATTCTGCGCCCAAAGTTGCAGGAATAGATCTTCTTCAACTTGTTTTGATTCGTGTAGCGAGTTATTGACGGCCGTTTTCAGGAGCTTTTTGGTCGCGGCCAGGGCGTGTCGCGGCAGCGCGGTCAACTCTTCAGCCCAGGCGCGGGCGGCGGTGAGCGTCTCTGCATCGGCGGGGATGAGGCGATGGATGAGACCCAGCCGCTGCGCTTCGACCGCGTCAAACAGGCGGGCGGTGAGCAGCAGTTCGGCGGCGCGGCTTTGGCCGATGAGGCGAACCAGCCGCGCTGTGCCGCCCCAGCCGGTGGTAAGCCCCACTTTTACCTGAGCAAAAGAAAACCTGGCGTGGGCGGCGGCCAGGCGCAAATCGCAGGCGGTGAGGATTTCGCAGCCGCCGCCGAAAGCGTCGCCATTGACGGCGGCGATGACGGGGATGGGGAGTTCGGTTAGCTGGGTCAGGGCGGCCCCCATCACACGTTTTAGGCGTAAGGCGGCGGTTGTGTCTGGTTGTTGGCTTAGCTCTTTCAGGTCGCCGCCAGCGACGAAGGCCTGGCTGCCAGCGCCGGTGATGATGAAGCTGCGAATGGCGGGGTTTTGGGCGACGGCCGTTACCGCTGCGGCAAATCCTTCCTGCGCTTCCCAGTTCAAAGCGTTACGCGCTTCGGGCCGGTTGACTTGCAGGACGGCGACGTTATTTTCGATGGTATAGATGATGCTGTCGGTCATGCCTGGAAGTGTAGTGGGCATGGGGGGATGGGGCAAGGAAGTTGGTGAATGGGTGAATGGGTAATTGGGTAATTGAGTAATTGGGTAATTGAGTAATTGGGTAATTGGGTAATTGGGTAATTGAGTAATTGACCGATTACCAATTACCAATTACCAATTACCAATTACCGATTACCGATTACCAATTACCGATTACCAATTACCAATTACCAATTACCAATTACCAAAGACGCGATAATCAAATCGTTGTTACCGTCCTTGCAGCTCTTCAATTTTTACGCTGCCTGCGGAAACGTCGATGATGAGAGTGATTTGGTTGGGGGCGTCGTCGTAAGCGGCCGTTTCCCAGACGCCTTCGTCTTTTTCGTCGCCGCTGATTTGGCGGAAGCGGTTTTCATTGAGGCGGAAACTGCCTGCGCCGCTGTCTGCCTCGACGCGCGCCTCAACATTGGGGGGCAGGTAGAGGGTCAGACTGCCCGCGCCGCCGTCAATTTCGATGGTTTGACGGCCGTAACCAGGCAGCGTCATCTTGGTTGAACCGGCGCCGACATCGTATTTGACATCATAATCGCCGCCAGGCAGCCACACCTCGGCGCTGCCGGCTCCGCCATCAATATCTAACGCGCTTAATGTTAATTCGCTCAAATCCAGATCGACCGAACCGGCGCTGACATCAAGAGTCAGATCGGTTTCGACGTTAGGACTTAAGCCAATTTCCCATTTCTCATTGGTTGAAAAATTGCCCCAATTCACCGGGTTAAACCAGTTGCTTTCAGATTCGCCCACCGTCACTGTAGCCTTGCTGCCGGAGATGTTAGTATCAAAAATCGGGTTGCCGATGGTAATGACTTGTCCATCAATCAAATTGGGACTGTCGTTTAAGGCGTAAAGTTCAGCGGCGGGAAAGCCAAAATCAATGCGGATAACGGCCGTTTCCAATCCTTGGGCTGTTAATTCAATTTGCTCGGTTTGCATTTCTGGCGGGTTGATCGTGACGCCAAAGCGTTCCAGGATGGGGTTGTCGGCGCCAAAGAAGAGGGCGTAGCCAAAAACGGCAACGGCGAGCAAGCCAACCAGCGCGCTGAGGAGGCCGCCCAGAAAGCCGGGGGCCTGGCGCACAATGATGTTGAGACCTAATAAAATGAGGGCCAGCGGCCATAATTGGAGCGCCGCCATCCAGTTAACGCCGCTGACGTAGCCTAAATTGGAAAGCAAAAAATAAACGCCGATGGCGATGAGGACAATGGGGCCAAACATGGAATTGTGGCGGCGCGGGCGGCGGCTGCGCGCACGCTCCGGTTCAAAATTATTCTCAAATGGTTCAGACATGGTGTCGTTCCTCCGTCAATCGTCTTTATGGAATTAAGTTACACAGAGTTACACGAAGGCGGCACAGAGGTTCATAGAGAAAAAATAGAGAAATACACAATAATCTATCTTGTTTTTTGCGGAAACGTAGCATTTATGTAAATAATTATCTCTCTTTTCCGCTCTCTGTGAATCTCCGTGTTGTCTCTGCGTTTCTCTGTGTAACTATTTTATTTATTTTCGATAATGTTGAATCTGTACCCAATACGGGATTTAGGAACGGCCGTTGCGCGTTATAGCGAAATCAGTCCCATTTGGGTGGCGCGGACGACGGCTTCGGTGCGGCTCTGGGCGCCAATCTTGCTCATAATGGCGCTGACATGGAACTTGACGGTGTGGGCGCTGATATCCAGCCGCTGGGCGATGGTTTTGTTGGTCAGGCCCTGGGCCATGAGTTGCAGCGCTTCCAATTCGCGTGGGGTAAGGTCTTCGACGAGCGGCGGCGTTAGGGCGGGGTTGAGCAGCAGCGATTGGGCGAGGGTGGGGTCGAGGATGGTTAGGCCGTGTACGGCCGTTCTCACTGCCGCCATTAACGTTTCTCCATCTACCAGACGGCTGAGCAGCGCATTCGCGCCGGTTGTCCAGGCGGCCGTCGCATCCGCTTCATCGGCTAGCAAAGCGATGACCGGCAGGTCAATTTCCGACCAATCCGGCCAGATGGCGTTGGCGTTCCAGCCTACGTCCCAGACAATAGCGTCTGGTTGGGCGATGTCCAGCGCGTCGTCTGCCTCGGCCAGCGAAGTCTGGGCGCTGATGCGACAGGCGGGCGCGTCGCCCAATAGTTGGGCCAGGCCAACGCGGGCCAGGGGATCGTCGGCGATGATGAGCAGGTGGATGGGGCGCATGGCGTCAGCATAGCGCTCTTGTCTATGAGGGAGATTAGAATGAAGGTCTACCAAGCTGTACATTCTCCAGCCCCTTGCTTCCATTTTAGTATCCGGCAAAGCCATCGCACCGATTGCCCCGAAAGCGGCGGCTGGCGCTGGTCGGCGGGCTGGACGTATGAATGTCTTTCTGTAGTTGGTTGGCTGCAACCGTCCCAATAAAGAAATGCTGCATCGCTGCGACCGCCATCAAATGGATAAAAATGGAGCATCGTTGTTTGTAGATAGCTGCTTAGTCTTTGGCGTAGCGCTGTGTCAGACGGCGCCCCGAAGACTGACCTGATGACCAATAAATTATGGTTCTTTGGGAATTCGTGGGGTAATCGTAGCGTAATGCGTAATCCGTGATGCGTAATCCGTGATGCGTAACCAGAGGCGCGTTACGCATTACGTATCACAGATTACGACAAACTCCATGAAATCTGAAAGACCCTAAATTATGCCAGAAGGTTGCAAAATGAAGCGCCGCGTTCACCGATTCAGCATGCGCATGACGGAAGATTAGAGTAAGTTGGAGCTATATTTGAACAACCTTGATTGACGACGACGCCACCCGACCCTACCCCGGCAGAGGGCCAATAGAGATGCATTTTTCACTGGAACAATGGGCGCGCGTCGCCGCTTTGGCCGTGGAGTAAGAAGATGTAATTTCGTACCTGTCATCTTGCCGCAAGGGTTGGTAAAATAGCGCCGTAATCCAAACAAGGCGGAATGATATGCCCGAAAACACCCAACATGCAGAACGAATCGCGCAAGAATTGAGTTTACGGCCGTCCCAAGTAACGGCCGTCGTCTCCCTCCTCGACTCTGGCAACACCCTTCCCTTCATCGCCCGCTATCGCAAAGAGATGACCGGCAGCCTGGATGAAGAACAACTGCGCCAGATTGCCGCTCGGCTCGATAAACTGCGCGCCCTCGACGACCGGCGCAAGACAATTGACGCGGCCATTGAAGCGCAGGGTCAGATGACAGTCGAACTGCGCCGCCAACTTATCGCTGCCGATACGCTGACGGCGCTGGAGGATTTGTACCAACCTTACAAAAAGAAGCGTAGTTCCCGCGCCAGCCTCGCCCGCGACAAGGGCTTGCAGCCCCTGGCCGATCTTATTTTGAACCAGCTCGTTACGCGGGAAACGGCCGTTGCCATCGCCGCCCCCTTTATCAACGACGATGCCCCCACCGCCGAAGAGGCCCTGGCCGGCGCTCGCGACATCGTGGCCGAAACCATCAGCGACAACGTTGATGTGCGCCAGCGCGTGCGCGAGAAAGCGCTAAAATGGAGCCGCCTCCAGAGCCAGAAAATCAAAAAAGCCGAAGATGCCCGCGCCGTTTACAAACTGTATTATGAATTCAACCAACAAGTAAACCGGCTGCGCCCGCATCAAACGTTGGCGATTAATCGCGGCGAAAGCGAGAAGATTCTGCGCGTCAAAATTGAAATTGCCGAGCGCGATTGGCTCATCCCTATGCGCGCCGTTTTTCGCCCCGACCGCCGCTCGCCGTTGGCCGACCAATTGCAAATGGCCCTGGAGGACGCCGCCAAACGGCTGCTCCTGCCAGCCATCGAGCGCGATATGCGCCGTCACCTGACTGAACAGGCCGAAGCCCACGCTATCCAGATTTTTGCCCAAAATATGCGCGGTTTGCTCAACCAGCCGCCGTTGGACGGCCATACCGTTTTGGCGATTGATCCCGGTTTTCGCACCGGCAGCAAAGTGGCGGTGATGGACGCGACCGGCAAACCGCTGGCGACGGCAACTATCTATCCCCATCCACCGCAGAAACGCTGGGATGACGCCCTCAAATCGTTAGCGACGCTCATTCAACGTTTTGGCGTGACGGTCATCGCCATTGGCAACGGTACCGCTTCCCGCGAGACGGAGCGATTGGCCGCTGAGTTAACGCGCCAATTGGAAAGCGTTAAATATTTGATTGTCAACGAAGCCGGGGCCAGTGTTTACAGCGCCAGCAGATTGGCCGGGGCCGAACTGCCAGAGATGGATGTGACGCTGCGCGGCGCGGTTTCGATTGGCCGCCGCGTACAAGACCCGTTGGCCGAATTGGTGAAAATCGATCCTAAAGCGATTGGCGTGGGCATGTATCAGCATGATGTGAACCAGAAGGCGTTGGCCGAATCCCTGGAGGGTGTGGTCGAATCGGTTGTGAACCAGGTGGGCGTGGATGTGAATACGGCTTCCCCGGCGCTGCTGGCCCATGTTTCCGGGATTGGCCCCAAGTTAGCAGAACGAATTGTGCGTTATCGGGATGAGAACGGCCGTTTCCCCAATCGTCAATCTATCACCAAAGTTAAAGGGTTGGGCAGCAAAGCATTTGAGCAGGCGGCTGGATTCTTACGCATCCGCGATGGCGAAAACCCACTGGATGCCAGCGCCATTCATCCCGAAAGTTATGGCGTGGCGACGGCCGTTTTACAACGCGCTAAACTTAATCCCGCTGCCCCACTTTCCCAACGGGAAACAGCCCTATCCCGATTAACGCCCACGCCCCAACTCGCCGCCGACCTCAATACGGGACTGCCGACTCTAAACGACATCTTTGAGCAGCTAATTCGCCCCGGCCGCGACCCGCGCCGCGATTTACCGCCGCCCATCCTGCGCAGCGACGTTTTGTCCATGGCCGATTTGCAGCCAGGCATGGTCCTCAAAGGCACAGTCCGCAATGTGGTGGATTTTGGGGCTTTCATTGACATTGGCGTTAAGCAAGATGGACTGTTGCATCGCAGCAAAATCCCGCACGGCCGTCAGTTAGCGGTTGGCGACACCCTCGCCGTAACAATTATGAGCGTGGACGCCGACCGTAACCGCATCAGCCTCGGTTGGCCGGGCCAAGAATAAGGGCGGCTAAACCCACTTGTAGTAAGCCACGTAGGCTTCGGAGTGGCGGCCCGCCGAACGGTACTCCGAAGACTGCGTACCTTACTACAAGCATGTTGTACGAGGAGAAGCGTATATGGAGAAGACCATCGCCATGAAGCTGTTGGAAGGCAAGCGCATTAATTACGAAGTCATTCCCTATCCAGACCGTATGCGCGACGCTGAGGAGATTGCCGTTGCGTTGGATGTGCCAGCCAGTCAATTGTTCAAAACATTGGTTGTTTTACCGCCGGGTAAAGTCGGCCGGGCGGCTAAACCGCTCCTGGTTATGCTGCCTGCCGACAAGCAGCTTGATCTGAAGAATCTGGCTAAAGCGGTGCAGGCCAAAAAGCTTAAATTGGCAGCGCATAACGAGGCCGAAAAGATGACCGGCTTACAGGTCGGCGGCATTTCGGCGTTGGCGTTGATCAACAAGGGATTTGCGATTTATTTGGACAAATCGGCGCGAGAATATGAGCAAATTTATGTCAGCGCCGGGCGACGCGGGCTGGATATTAAGTTGGCGGTAAATGATTTGGTAAAGGTAACAAAAGCGCGTTTCGTATAGGCGCGGCGAGTAACAAAGCGGAACTTGTCGGTTACTATTCAGGCCATTCTTGCGCAGGCAGGAATCTACACACGGATACCCGCCTTCGCGGGTATGACAGTCGGGCGATACCTGTATAGATGCAATTGTTGGTTGCTATTTGCTTATTTCTTCGCCAGTTTTTGAATCGTTTTGATGACGTCGGGGAAATCGAATGGTTTGGGGAGAAATTTGGCTTGCAGTTCGCCTAATTGGGCGGCTGTGGGGGCCGGCCAGGCGCTAACTAAAACTAACGGCCGATCTTCGCCGCGCGAACGCAGTTCTGTGGCTAACTCGACGCCGGTCATGCGGGGCAGCCGAATATCGAAGAAGAGCAAATCGGCTTCGACAAATTCTGGCTTTTCCATATTGTTTAGCAGCTCTTCCGCGCTCATGAATATGGGATGGACTTTAATGCCAAATAGGCCTAATCCGCTTACCAATAATTGGGCGATGCTAGGCTCGTCTTCGACATAAACAATTTTGATAATTTGTTCTGTTTCATTTGTCATGGGCGTTACCTTTTTCTATTCATGATTGCTGTTTCGATGATACCCGATTACTGGCTTCTGGCAATGAGAGGGTAGTAATAGGTGAAGGGGGGGACGAACAGTTGATTGTAGATGAGCCAGGCGCTAGTTTGGTTGTCGTTGAGTACGGCCGTTGCCGGCAGCCAGCGCCGCTCAAACGAGATGTCGCGTAGTAATGCCACAGTCACAGTCGCCTGCGCGCCGGGGGCCAGATCGCCTGTCCACAATAGATTGTCCTCGTTGAGTGTGGCCACGCCATGACTGACGGTAACTGCATTGAGGGTTGGTGTGAGCGGTTCGGAGAATTGGATGACGGCCGTTGCGCCTTCGGCCGTTCGCCGGCCGCTATTTTTGAGGTGCAGCGTGTATGTGATGCGTTGGGGAACGGATGGAGCGTCGGTTGTCGCTGTGAAAACTGATTGACTTAAATCAGGCGCGTTGACCCAAACTGTTGCGACGCGATCAAAGGCGAGTTGGTGACGGCCGTAAAAAATCTGCAACCTGTTATCCACCTGCGCGCCATCGGCTAACCCCGCCTCCGGCGCGGCCCGGTAACTGATCTGATGCGCTGCGCCGCCGCCCAACTCGCCCGACCAGGTTAATTGGCGCGAAAGGGCATTATAGCTGGCGCCGCCAGTTACGCTTGCCAGTTCGATTTGCAGGCCGACGGGCAGCGTGTTGGTGATGCGAACTGTGTTGGTTGGCGCAGCGGCCAGGTTCCGTAAGGCGATGGTGTACGTTCGGGCTTCCCCAATTGGCGCAGTGCGTTGATCAACCGTAAAAGTTGTCTCGCCCAAATCGCTCAGCCAGCCGACGATGTTGTTCATCGCCTCGTTTTGGGCGTCGGCGGGCAGTTTTTCTAGCGGGAAACCGAAGAAAATGGCGCGCCAATCGGGGCCGGCCGTCGCCGTTCCGCCGGGAATGCCGCGATTTAACCAGATGAATGGATCGCTTACGGCCGTGGGCACAACACCGTCGCCATGATTTTGGTAAGGCGTAAAATCCAGCGGCAGCGGCCCGGCTAGATCGGTTCCTAAAATTGGGTTGCCGGCGCCATAAACGGCCGTAGGCGAAATGCTTTCCCGGTATTCGAGAACGCCCAAATAGTCGGCGGCCAATGGCGTTTGATGATGGTAGTACAAGAAATCCTGGCTGGTGAGGAACAGCCGCCCGCCTTGTTCCAGGTAGCGGGTCAGCATTTCATTTTCGGCGTTTGTCACCGGGGCGAACCAATCATAGGCGGTGTACCAAAGCACAAAGTCGTAGGCGTTGAGCATTTCCTGGGTCGGACTGCCGCGATTCTGACCATCGCCGCCAATGTCCCACACGTCGTAAACAAGGCCCATCTCGTCAAGCATGGTCTGGTAGACGGGCTGCTGGTCGTACCAGCGGTCGTCGTCTACCAGCAAGATGTGGCCGGGGATTTTGTGGCGCAGGTTGAACTGTTCGGCGGTGGCGGGGTCGTTGGCGGAAACGGCCGTTACCCGCATCTCGTGCGTAAAATCAGGCGGGGCGTCGGCGGGCGCATCAATGGTCAAAACGGTTTGACTTGTTTGACAGGCGCCTAAAGTCAGGGTGTCGGTCAGCAGTTCGGCCGGCCAAACCGAATCGGCGATGGACAGGTTGAATGTATCCGTCATTGTCTCGCTCAAATTACGAATGGTTAAGGTGTAAACCAGGCGGGCGCCGGCCAGGGCATAATCGTCAATGGCATCAGGCTCCCATTGCAGTCCCGTTTCCAGGCGCGGCGAAGCAAAATAATCGAAGCTGCCGTTGAGAATGGCCGCCCGGTCGTAGGCGGACACCCCTTCTAATCCAAAACCAAAATAAGCGATGCGGAAGGGTTGGCAATGCCCGGCTTGCAGCCCGCCCGACAAGCCATCCTCGAAAAGAAAGGCTGAGGCGCTTAACGCCAGGGGGCTGGATTGGTCTGGCCCGGTTTGGTTGGCGGCGCTGTCGGGGGCGTTTAGGGTGGGGGTTATGCCGGCAAAATGGGTATTGGCTGCGCCGGAAAGGGTGTTGGTTACGGCCGTTTTACCCATAAAATCAGCCTGTAATTGATCGTACCACCAGGGCTGAATGTAAATGCCTTGTCCGTCATAACTGCCGATGTGCTGGCCGCTGATGAGCAGGTTGCCACCCTGATCCAGATAATTGCTTAAGGTGTAACCCAGGCCTAAATAGCCGGGTGAATCTGCTGGGTTGGACCAGATGATGATGTCGTAAGGGGTTAAATCATCCAATGTGGGCCGGTCTTCAAATGGATTGCGAATTGTCCAAGTATCAAAATGATGGCCCAAGGCGAGCAAGCTGTCCTGGTAAAAATTGGCGTAACTGGCGAAATACCATTGCCCGCCATCGACTAACAAAATGGTTGGGGCTGGCTCCAATATGAATTCTTGAAAGGTTGGCCGTTCTTGTTGGGGCAAAACAACGGCGTGTTCCAGGCGATACCCATCGGCAGAGGCGCGCAGTTTGTATTGGCCGTCGGCGGGCAAGGTGAGTGTGTAACGGCCGTTTCCATCTGTGTCAACGGTTATGGGCGTGTTTAATACCGTGACCGTTGCCGTGAGCGGTTCATTAGTTCCTAGTTGGCGAACGACGCCGTTGATGGTTCCGCTGGGCAGCAAGTCTAAAGCGATGTCCAGCGTGGTAGTTTGCGCGGCGGTTACGGCTACCCCTGAGGCGGCAAATGGATTGTAGCCAAAGGGGGCGACGGCGATGTCGTATTGGCCTGATTGGAGCGCGGCCTGGTAACGGCCGTCATCGTCCGTTTGAAAGCGCAAAATCGCATTTTGGGTTGTCGTGACGCTGATTGTGACGTTGGGCAGTGGAGTCCCATTGCTTTGCACAATGCCCTGGAGGATGCCGGGGGCTGTCTGGGACGCGACGGCAGCGTAGGCGTCCAACCGGCCCCATCCGCTGTCATTGTTGGGGTGGGTGAGGGTCATGGGTACGGCCGTTTCCGCTAAAATATCGGCCATTTCCAGCCGGGTTAGCGTTGGATTGGCCGACAACAGCAGGGCCAGCGCCCCGGCGACATGGGGCGTGGCCATGGACGTTCCGTTCATCGTCCCATATTTGCCGTCTGGCAGCGCCGATAAAATGGCCGTGCCCGGCGCCGAAATCCAGGGGTTTTGGGCGGCAGTCAGGGGCGATGGGCCGCGCGAAGAGAACCAGGCGATGGCGTCAATATCATCGCTGGCGGCGACTGATAATGTGTCGGTGTAGCTGCCTGGCGCGCCAATGGTTTCTGGTTCTGGCCCGGAATTGCCCGCCGCGAATACCGTTACAATGCCCGCCGCTTGCAGCGCAGCCACATCAGCGACAAATGTAACGCTTTCCGGCGCGCCGCCCCAAGAATTATTGACAATGTCTGGCGCCAACGCCGGGTCGCCGTCTGGAGCCATGATCCACTCAAAACCAGCGTGTACGTCGCTGTCGTAGATGAATCCGTTTTCATCGGCGATGCTGACGGCGATCCAGTTGGCCCCTGGAGCGACGCCAATGCCGTTTTGGCCGACGGCCGTGCCGGCTACATGCGTGCCGTGCCCCAATAAATCAATCGGTTCGGTGATTGCGGGCATACTGGTATGGTACCAGTTGCCGCTGTGGTCAACGGTGTCGCCTAGATTGCCGCGGTAGTTGGCGAATAAATCAGGATGCAGCCAATCTACGCCGCTGTCCATAATGGCGACGGTGACGCCGGCGCCGTCAATGCCCAGCCCATGCCAAACCAACGGCGCGTTGATGCGTTCGACGCCCCAACTTATTGATGTTGCCAGTTGATCGACTGCGACAAGTTGTTGATTGTTGACTGTTAACTGTTGATCGTCTGCTGTTGCTTCAAAACTGAAATCTAGCGGGTCAAAATAACGGTGTTGGACATCGAGGGCGACGGCGGCCACGTCGGGGCGGGCGGCGATCTGAGGTATGACCCCTGGCGCGGCGGTAGCGGCGACGGCGTTGATGATCCAGAAGGGGCGAATGGATTGGATGGCGTTTTGTTTTTGCCAGGCGTTTAATTGGGCGATAAGGTTTTCCTGGCTGGCAACGGCCGTTTGTTGCAATTGTTCGACCACAGCGGCGCGGCGGGCGGGCATATCGCCGATGGACGAGGCGGCGCTCAGACTGCTCCGGGCGGCAAGATGGATGATGATGGGAACCGGTTCGTTGCTGTCGGCCTCATCCAGGCGTTGGCGCAGGTCGGCGGCGAGTTTGTTGTCGGTTTGGGCCGGGTCTATGGCGTTGGGAAGGGAGACGGCCGTGAACGCTAATCGGGGAATAGAGAGCAGCAGGAGAAGCAGTCCAGTCGCTAAAATTATGGAGAGACTTAAGAGTCGAGCGCGATGTAACATCATGTTTCATATTATACACACCAGCGCGGCATAAAAGATAGGGGAATTGCCGGCTGGATTAGTCTTTTCAGAGCTGCAGAATAATGTAAGAGAAGTCGTAAGCCCATAATGGTACGGTTTTTATTGATAGAAGTATAAGCGTGGTTAATCGGGAGAAATGGCGTTGTTCAGCGTCATTATGATTATTGTTAGCGCTTTTTCTTAGGTGTGTATCCAAATGCAATTAAATGAAGTTCCAATAATCTCTGTCATCGTACCGGTGCATTTAGGCCGCGATACATTTGTCCAATGTTTGGACAGCCTGCGTCAGGCTGTCGCTGCGCCGCACGAGGTTATTGTTGTTGGCGACGGCGTTGGCGACGCTTATGACGCGCTTATGGCTGATTACGATTTTGACTACATTAAACTGTTTGCTTGCCAGGGCGCGGCGCGGGCGCGTAATGCGGGGGCGCGGGTCGCGCGCGGCGACATTCTGTTTTTTGTGGACAGCGATGTGGAAGTTCCTGTGAATGTGATTGACCAAATTTTGGCCGCTTTCCAACAAAATTCGGATATGGACGCCCTTATTGGCTCTTATGATGATTCGCCGGACGCGGCTAATTTCTTGTCTCAATACAAAAATTTGTTCCATCATTACGTTCATCAAAACAGTTCGGGAACCGCTTCGACGTTTTGGGGAGCGTGCGGCGCTATTAAACGGCGTGTCTTTTGGCAGCTTGGCGGGTTTGATGCCAGCTATCAACAGGCGACGGTTGAAGATATTGAATTTGGTTATCGTTTACGCGACGCTAATCATCGCATTCAGTTGATTAAGTCCTTACAAGTGAAACATTTGAAACGATGGGAAACGGGATCTTTGTTACGGACAGAATTTGTGGGGCGGGCTTTGCCCTGGACGCGATTGATCTGGCGCGACCGGAAGTTGATTGATGATTTGAATTTACAGTTTTCTAGCCGCTTGAGTACGATGTTGGTATTGGGACTGTTGATAGGTTTAGCTGCGGCGATGATCTTCCCTGAGGCGGCGTTGTTATCGTTTGTCTCCATGGCGGCCTTGCTGTGGCTAAATTATGATTTATACCGTTTTTTTTGGCAGAAACGCGGCGTCTTGTTTGCGATTAAGACGATTCCCTGGCACTGGTTTTACTTTTTTTACAGCGGCGCTGCGTTTGTTTTGGGGAGCCTCCAATTCTTTAGTCAGAAATTAGTTGTTACGCCTGTTCCCGATCGTTCGATTGCGATGGATTGACGCTGAGTCAATTGGTTCTCCTTTGTAAATTGCCGTTTGTAGTGAGGTGCGCAGTCTGCGGAGTCCCGTTTGGCGGAACGCCACTCCGCGGACTACGTGGCTGACTACGAACAACGACATGCTGTTTTCATTCATTTGGTGACGCC
>JANTGY010000082.1 GCA_024762695.1 Anaerolineae bacterium | reverse complement strand
CGTGCAGCGCCGGCTGCGACAAGGATTGGTAGCCTACCTGCCGGATTTCGTTGATGGCTTCATCCAATTCGTTGATGAATGTGGCAATACGCTGCGGCGGAAGGGGAGACGACCGTCCCCACCACCCCGTCACTTTCCCCGCCGTGTGCCCGATCCAGTTCAAAATCGCTTCCAGCCGGTGCGGCGATGTCCAGGCGACAGCCAGCCCGCCAATCAACACCAAGTCGGCCAACAGCAAAATGATGGCATTGCTGATTTCAAACCATTCCAGATCGTGAATGATGAAGAGGTGCAGCAAGCCCATAAACAGGAAAATACCCAGGGCGCTGTACCATAAAACGATATAAAGCAGATTGACAATTAAAATAGGGCCGACGGAAACTTTACGGCGGCGGGCTTCCTGAATGAAGGGGAGCATCCCGGAGATGCCGCCGCTGGGGGCTGCTACCGAAACGAAGCGGGTGATCAGATAAAGGTAAGAAAGATGGCGTTCTTTAGGCGGGGGCAGGTTAAGCGCCTTGTAAATGCTGGCGTACAATCGGCCCTGGTTGTAAACGGCTAATCCCAGGGTGAGAACGGCCGTTACCAACACATACCAAACCCCCTGCCGCAAAACCCGAGCGATGTCCACCAACTGCCCTTGATACGTATACAAAGCATAGCCAAAAGCGACAATCAGGAACAGGTAAATGATACGGCGAAAGGTGATTTTGAATCTCATAAAAGCATGTCATCATGGCGGATATGACGGCAGCCATACGGCGCTCATCCCGATGAATTAGCCAAAGTTTATCAGGCTGTCAGCGTTTCCGCTATTTTTGCCGTTGCAGCAAAGTGAGTTTGCCTGGCTCTTTGAGGATTCGCGGGGCAGTCGCGGTATGAAACGGGAAACGCGTCATATGACCAGTGGCGAATCACGTTTCATTTTTCGCGTTTCATGTCAAACCCCATAAACCCTAAAGACCCGTTTATTTGTAATGAGCAAGGGCTTGCTGGATAAAATAGTCCAAATTGGTTTCAATCATTGCTGTCTGAATATCGCCGCGTCCAAATGAAGCGGCGTAGGCGGCCAATTGACTGAAATCGCCTTTAACGAGCCGAAAAAGCCGCAAAAATGCGCATAAATCCCAATAGGCCAAATGGGCATAATCCAGCTTCATGATGGTTTGATAACGCCGGGTGAATAATGTCATCGCTTCAATGCCAAACAGCCAAACGATTTCCGCGCGGCTTTTCGCCAAATCAATCAGCGGGTCGCCAATAACGGCATCTTCCCAATCAATTACGGCCGTCGCCTTTCCATCTAGCCACAATACATTGCCCGGCCAATAATCGCCATGCAAAAGCGTTGCTCGATTTTTTTGTAGTCGCGGCCAGTTGGCGTTCAATGCTTGGCGAATTTTCTCTTCGTAACCTGTTGGCTTGCTATTGGTAAAGTTTTCAAGGCAGTTTGTCTCGCCTTTAGGCAGGAAGTCAAGGTCAACGCTGGCGATATTGATGTTGTGAATTTGCGCCAAATACACGGCGAATTGATGCAGATAATCCTTCAAATGGGGTGGCGCAAAGAGCATCTCGCCGGCGACATACTCAACAACGAGATATGGCGCCGCCAAAATCTGGCCGGCTTGGTCGAGACAGAGCGGCTTTGGCGCGGGCAGTCCCAGTTGGCCGAGGATTTGTAAAAGCTTAAATTCAGTGGCGGCGGAAGATGCTGTTTGGCCTGGTTGGTCGCCAGCGTGTTGGCGGAGAATGATCTTTTGGATACGGCCGTTTCCCTGCTCAACCGCCAACGCTGTCATCACCGCCGAAATTCCGCCATCTAAAGGCCAGGCGTACAACAATTTGCTTTGTGGATAGATATTTTGAATGACTTTGGTCAATTGTTGCTGATTAGGAAGGGGAGGCACAGGATGGGGGGGGAGAAATCAGCGACCTGACTGCCACGATTCTTTTAAGATGGCGTAAACGGCCGTGTTCCACCACCGGCCGCGAAAGTATTTACACTGCTTGAATTCACCCTCTAACGTCATACCCAGCTTTTCAGCCAGGGCGCGCGCTCTCACATTCTCACTGATAGTTTCAGCGTAAAGGCGATGAATAGGCAGGGAAGAAAAGCCAAACGCAATAATTCGCTCCGACGCTTCAAGCGCATACCCCCGCCCCCAATACGGCCGTGCTACAGCGCAGCCAAACGAAGCCTGTTCGTGTGCGGGATCATTGATACGCACCCCACACGTGCCAATCAATGCGCCATCGGCCAAGCAAATTGCCAATTGAAACGCCTGCCTTTCCTCTTCCGCAGATCCCTTCAAAATTTGGCCGAAAACATGCCGCCAATGCGTCTCAGCCATCTCATGCTCAGGATAGAACTGTTGGTATAGGGGATCCTTCGTTGTCGCGTAGAAAGCCGCAAAATCATCGGGCGTAAAATCCCGCAAAGTTAATCTATCGGTTTTCAAAGAAAAAACCATCCCGTTTTCCCGGCTTGTCCACATGCGCCCTTAAGCATAAAAAAAGCGCCAGGTTGCATACCTTTGCGCTCTTTGGGATTGCTTTGAACATTATATCTACCCGAATCTGTCCAGTAAAAACGACAGCGCTACGCGATCAATCACATCGCCTGAGCCATCCCAGCGTTCTTCCAGATTCTCCTGTCCCACCAAAGCCCACAATGCCCGGCGTGTAGCCTCGTCAAATTGGCCGGTTTGTGGACCCTCATAATGACCTGTCCGCTTGAGCATCGCTTGTAAATCAGCGGCAACATCAGCCAGGGGCACGACATTCTCCGGGTCAACGGCGCCAAAGAAAAGGTGGTGCATTTCCACCAATTGCTGCAGCTTTTTAATCGGCTGTGGGTCGTCGTCTACGCGTAAATCAAGATAGCGGTCTGTTTTGCCGCCGTAGCCGCCATTTTCGCGCACGACCAGGACGCCCGCCGCCTGCCGGCCGCGCGAATCGCCGCCGGCAGCCTGACCCGCCGCCAAAGCCGCCGCCAGCCAGTCAGCCAGCTCGCCTGCGCCGCCGCGTGCACGCTCAAATTCAGCGGCCATTGCTTCAACTGTGCCAGGAATGAGGATGTTGCCCTGGCAGGCGAAGCCGTCGCCGACGATGTGCCCGGCCCAGGCGTGACAGGCAGAGCCGGTGTAGGCGGCGGCCCGGCCGGTTTTATCTACCACGCCAATTTGTCTTTGGGAACGGCCGTCATCCCCCTCAATCAAGCGCGCAATCGTTTCCTCAGCCGAAACGCCAGCCCGCATCAGCGCCAGCCCATCCGGCCCATACGCCAGATTGGCATACGACTGCGTCGCCACTGCCCCCGCATCGGCCTCCGCCCACGACACAACCGCCGCCGCCGCCAAAAACTTCGACTGCACCGCCACACCCCACTCTTTCCGGCCTGGATCATAAGCTACAATTGAAAAAGTCATTTCGCCTCATCTACCAACGCTGCATCCAAAACCTGCGCTGCCCGCTCTACCAAAATAAAGGACAAATCCTCGCGCAGTTTCTTAGGAATTTCTCGCAAATCGCTCTCATTCTTCTTCGGCAAAACAAACGTCTTTACGCCAGCGCGCCGCGCCGCCAACACCTTCTCACGCACACCGCCCACCGGCAAAACCCGACCCCGCAGCGTAATCTCACCCGTCATACTCACATCTCGTCGTATCGGCCGATTAGTAAACGCCGACGCCAGCGCCGTCGCTAATGTGACTCCAGCCGACGGCCCATCTTTGGGTACTGCCCCTTCCGGCAAATGCACATGAATATCCTGTTTCTCAAACGCTTCGCTATCAATACCCAACGTATCGGCGCGGCTGCGGATGTAGCTCAACGCCGCCTGGGCGCTTTCCTGCATCACATCGCCCAATTGTCCCGTCAACATCAACCCGCCCTTGCCGGGCATCAAGTTCACTTCAATAAACATGATATCGCCACCGGCCATCGTCCAGGCCGCACCGGTCGCCACGCCCACTTCATCCCGCTCTTGCAGCTTCTCTTGCGAGAAACGGGGCGCGCCTAGCAGTTCATCCACATGCTTGGGCGTGATACGTTTGGCAAAGCGCTTATTCTCGGCCACAGAACGGGCCACTTTGCGGCATACATTAGCCACTTCGCGCTCTAAATTACGCACGCCGGCCTCATGGGTATATTGGTGAATCATCATCCGCAGCGCTTCCGTCTCAAACCGCAAACCCACATCGGGCAGCCCATGCTGTTCCAATTGCTGCGGAATCAAAAAACGGCGGGCGATTTCCAGCTTTTCCTCTTCCAAATAGCCGGAAAACTCAATGACTTCCATTCGGTCTTGCAATGCCGGAGGAATGGTGTGTAACACATTGGCCGTCGTCACAAACATCACTTGCGAGAGGTCAAAATCCAAATCAAGGTAATGATCGGCAAAAGAATTGTTTTGCTCTGGGTCAAGCACTTCTAAAAGAGCCGCAGCCGGATCGCCGCGAAAATCTTGGCCCAATTTATCAATTTCGTCCAGCATGAAGAGGGGATTGTTAGTTCCCGCCCGACGCATGGCTTGAATGATACGGCCCGGCATTGCGCCAATGTAGGTGCGGCGATGACCGCGTATCTCGGCCTCGTCGCGCACGCCGCCCAGACTAATGCGGATAAATTCGCGTCCTAACGCTTTGGCAATGGAACGGCCGATCGAAGTCTTACCCGTCCCTGGCGGCCCTACAAAACACAGAATCGGGCTGCGCATTTTGTCGGCGGCAATCTTTTTAACGGCAATGTACTCCAAAATTCGATCTTTCACCTTATCCAGGCCGTAATGATCGGCTTCCAACACCTCAGAAGCATGGGTAACATCGAGATTATCCTCAGACTTGTCCAGCCAGGGCAAATCCACAATCCAATCCAGATAGGTCCGAATAATGCCTACTTCCGGCGACATAGGCGGCATCGCGTTCAATCGGGCAATTTCCTTCTCCGTCTTAGCCCGCACTGCATCAGGCAGGTTCTTTTTGGCGACGGCTTCACGCAGTTCATGCAGCTCTTTGGTGAAAATATCCCCTTCGCCCAACTCGCCTTGAATGACACGCATTTGCTCCCGCAAGAAATGTTCGCGCTGGGACTGTTCTACTTCTTGTTGAACCTGAGAATGGATTTTGTCTTCTAGTTCCAGCACGTCCAGCTCTTTGGCTAATGCGATGCTCATCTTTTGCAGCCGATTGGTGGGATCGATGGTTTCCAGAATTTCCTGGCGCGTTGCCAAAGGCAGGTTAAGGGTGGCGGCAACAAAGTCGGCCAGCCAGCCCGGCTCATCAATATTGATGGCGAAGGTATAGGCGTCTTCGGGCATATGCCGGTTTAACTCAACCACTTTTTCAAACAAAGTGGTAACGGCGCGCATAAGGGCTTCGGTGTTGCGCTGCCATTCTATTGGCTCATGGATAAAGCGTGCCCGCGCTCGAATGTAGGGGTCCCATTGGGTAAATTCAACGATTTCGACACGATGGCGGCCCTGTCCCAGGACGCTGTTGCTGTCGTCGGGCATGCGCAGCGCTTTGCCGATGGTAATTTCGGTGCCAACGGCGTAAATGTCGCCCACGCCGGGGGCCAGAATGCCGCTGTCTTTTTGGGCGGAAACAATGAGGTTTTCGCCGTTTTTGATGGCGGCTTGGATAGCGGCCAATGAACGTTCACGGCCAACGAAAAGGGGCATAACCATCTGTGGGAATAAGACGATGTCGCGCAGTGGCAGGAAGGGGCAGTCGATGTAGCCATCTTCATCGGGCGTGGATTGGATCTCGAATAAATCGTTTTCCAGGCCGGGAACAGTCTCTAAGAAATCGGGATATTGGGCGAAATCAAAATCGTCTTTGTAGGTCATAGTTTGGTCTCAGTCAATTGACTAACAGGTCAGCCTGCAAATTTTCCCACTGATTCAGTAAATCGCCAACCACGAAGATGGAGCCGGTGACGCAGATCAGGTCGTTGGGGCCGGCTTGTCGCCAGGCGGCGGTTACGGCCGTCTCCACATCGCTTTTAGTTTGCATCTCAAAACCCAGTTCGGCAGCTATGTGGGCTATTTCGTGGGGGGCGATGGCGCGCGGATGGGTGGAGATGGCAGCGATGGCGCCCTTTGTCAGCGGCAGAAGCTCGGCTAACATACCACTGATGTCTTTGCCGGTAGAAGCGCCGTAAACGAGCCACAGGTTGTCGTACTCATAATCGTTGACGAGGGCGCGGCGCAGCGCTTGAGCGGAGTAGACATTGTGGGCGCAGTCGGCCAGGATGTTGGGCGTTGTGTCGGATTGATGGACGGTTTGGAGACGGCCGCGCCATTCCACCGTCGCCAATCCAGTCCTAACCGCATCTAGGGTAAGTTTAGGATATTGCGGCTGAATGATCGACAGTGCGGCCAACGCCACCGTAGCATTTTCTAGCTGGTGCGCGCCGGGAAGAGAAAGAAGGAATGAGGACTGAGGCGGGAGTAATGAAGATGGAGACTGGATGATGGTGAGTTGTTGGTTATCGCCTTCATATTGCCAGTTTTGCCCGATGATGCTGATAGGGCTTTCCTTTTCGAGGGCGATTCGTAAAAGCGGTTCCAGCGCTTCTGGTTTTTGCGGCGCGGCTATGACGGGGACGCCAGGTTTGATGATGCCGCCTTTTTTCTCGGCGATTTGTTCGATGGTGTCGCCCAAGTAATCGGTGTGGTCAAGGCTGATGCTGGTGATGACGGAAACGAGCGGGGTGAGGACGTTGGTGGAGTCGCGCAGGCCGCCCAACCCGACTTCGACGACAGCGATGTCTACCTTTTGGCGGGCGAAGTATTGGAAGGCGATGCCGTTGACGACTTCAAACCAGGTCAAGCCCTCGATGGCGGCAACGGCCGTTTTCATCTCCTCCATCAGCGCCACAAAATCATCTTCGGGGATACGGCCGTCGGCATCCTCCGGCGTCACAATGCGAATCCGTTCCCGGAACTCTTGCACATGCGGCGAGGTATACAGCCCCACCCGATAACCGGCGGCGCGTAAACTGGCGGCGCACATCGCCGCGACCGACCCCTTGCCTTTTGTTCCGGTAATGTGGATGGAGGGGAACTGCTGGTGCGGGTTGTCGAGGAATTGCATTAAGCGGTACGGCCGTGTTGTATCCATCTTACTGGCCATGTAACGATCATGTGAGCGCATTTCAAAATTGATCAAGCTGTACAAATAAGTCAGCGCTTGCCCGTAAGCATCCATTTCTGAAGGCGCGTTTGTTTTATTGCGGTGATTCTTCATAAGATGGAATTGTAGCCAATAACCAACTTAGGGGAAAGGTTGGGCGGCGCAATCCTAGGGTCTTTCCAAACTCATGAAAAAACTTGTACGCTTCAAATTCTAATGACCAATCTTTAGGGGCGTCGCCTCGGCGCTGCGCGTCTGGCGACGCCAAGGGGCGCGAAGCGCCCTCGTGCGGGTAATACGCGGCTCACACAATATAAGTTTGACGCGCAGCATGGCCCAAACTGACAAATTTATTATGAGTTTGGAAAAGTCCTGGGCGCAACCCGGGGCGCAAATTCATTGACAAGCTACCCCCCACTCGCTACACTCGCCACTGCAAAATAATTTGAGTTTAGGAGTGATTCATGGGCATCGTGATCGTCGTTCATTCAACCTTATCTAACACCATCTGGCTGTTTTTCCTGGCGCTGGGTTTATGGGGCATTTACCGCGCCGTTCGTGGACAGGCTGTGGACGGCAGTTATTTGGGCGCATTGGTCATTGGGCAGGTTTTGTACATCATTCAGGGCATTTTGGGCGGCCTTCTGTGGCTAAACGGCTACTTGCCAAACGTCGGCAACCAAACTATGCACGTGCTGTATGGCGCCTTTGCCCTGGTGTTTTTACCCTTCGTCTACTTCGTATTGCTCAAAGGGGATGACGACTCCTCCCAGGCACAGTGGGTTTTAGCGCTGACGACGTTATTCTTGTTTGGTGTGGCGCTGCGAGCCATTTCTGTGGGCGCGTAAGATAGACGCATCTATGACCTCAAGAAAATGGTAAAATGCCTTACTAAATTTACATCCCCGATTGTGTATTTACAAAACGTATGTATAACAAATTATGAAGTTAGCATGGGATGATCACAAACGACGCGCTAACATTCGTAAGCATGGACTTGATTTCAAAGATGCAAAGATAATGTTTCGCGGCCCAATGCTCGTCAAACTTGACACCCGGATGACATATGGGGAAGATCGTTGGGTCGGCATCTGCATGACAAAAAACCGCGTCGCAGTCGTTGTTTATCTCGAATATGATGATAGCGAAACGATTCGCATCATTTCCTTGCGCAAGGCATTAAATTATGAGCGAAAACAGTATGAACGATACATCTCTCACTGATTGGAAACGGGTAGACGCATTAACTGATGCAGACATTGACACCAGTGACATTCCGCCACTCGATGACAACTTTTTCGCCACTGCCGAATTGCGTATGCCGGAACCCAAGAAGGCCATCACGATTCGCCTGGATTCGGATGTGCTCGATTGGTTCAAATCGCAAGGTAGAGGGTATCAAACACGTATTAACGCCGTTCTGCGTATGTATGTGGACAGGCAGACGGCCGGTTAGCGTTCTCCAGCCACCACATTAACAAATGCCGCCTGCACAACTGCCTCATCCATTTTGAAATGACGGGCAACGGCCGTTGCCACATCCCCGTTTAGTTCCACATCCATCCGCCCCCCATTTTGAAACCGATTCAGCCGCCAGGGTTCCTCGGCCGAGTTGAACCGCCACAACGTCTCATCCACAATCTTGTTGACAACAATGCGATCCAGAAAAAAACCGTTAGGGCCGTAATCGGCCGTTGTCGCCGCCCGGTAGGCGGCATCGGCGACGGGATGATCAATGAGGGTAAACGCGTTGGGGTTAGGATGGGGGCGCTGCTCAACCTGATACACATTTCTACCATCGGGGATGACGCGATAATTCATGAAAACGGTTGCCCGGTTCATAATGCCGCGCGGGCTGATGGGCAGCGGCGCATACAAAGGATAACCAGCGTCCACCAGCCACTTCACCTCGTCCACAACCAAAATGATGGCCGTGTGGCAGCCAATCGAGTCGCCCATGTTGTTGATGGTGAGATAGCCATCATAACCCAGCGCCCGCAGCAGGCTAAAAAAGGCGTAATTGCTCTCGAAGCAGGTTCCGCCGCCGCCGCGTTCCAGATTATCGGCCCAAAATTCGTCGGGCCAACGAGGACAGACGGCCGTTTCCCCGGTGACGGCTCGCTTGACTATCCGAAATGCCGTCTCCCAGGGCACAGTTCGCACATACGCATTGACCAACGCCTCCAGAAACGATAAAGTGGACGGCGCAGACGATAGGCCGAGACGGGCTAACACCTGTTTGGTCAATTGCGGCGCTAAACGTGGCGTACTCATCGCCCTATGGTAACAGCGGCAACAGTTGGCGCAAGAAAAGGCGACGCCGAGACAGGCTTTTACCAAAGTCTGTCATTTGTGCTTGTCACCCCCGCGTAAGCGGGGGTCTATCCCGTGTGGCACAATGGATTCCCGCCTGCGCGGGAATGACATTTTCTTACTTTGGTAAAAGCGTGGGCGCCGAGACAGAAGAACCCTATGAACGAGATATTGACAGATATTGATCAGTGGCGAGAAGAAGGGCAAGCCATCGCTTTGGCGACAGTCGTGCAGACGTGGGGGTCGTCGCCGCGCCCGGCGGGGGCCAAGATGGCGTTGACGGCAGTTGGCGACATCAGCGGTTCAGTCAGCGGCGGCTGCGTAGAAGGGGCGGTCATCGAAGCGGGGCAAGAAGTCTTGCAAACGGGCCAGCCGCAGCTGCTCCACTTTGGCGTGGCCGACGAGACGGCCTGGGAAGTGGGGCTGGCTTGCGGCGGAACGATTGAGGTGTTTGTGCAGCGTTTGGACACGGCCGTTACCGCCCTTCTCCATCAACTCATCCACGAAAACAAGGCCGGAACCGCGTTCACTATTATTCGCGGGCCGGGATTGGGCAAAAGTTTCGCCGTTGCCAGAGACGGCCGTACCGCTGGCAGTTTAGGCGACGATTTGGATAAACGGGCATTGGCCGCCGCCCCGACCATCAAACAGTCACAGCGGCTGGCGCTGACCGACGCGGTCGAGGTTTTTGTTGACGCCATCCGCCCCGCGCCGACGCTAGTCATGGTTGGCGGCGTCCACATCGCCATCGCCCTGGCCAGCATGGCGAAGACGCTCGGCTACCACACCATCGTCATAGACCCCCGCCGCGCTTTTGGCAGCGACGCGCGCTTCCCCCACGCCGACCAACTGATCACGGCCTGGCCGGATAAAGCGTTTGGGCAGATTGAATTGACAGGAGGGACGGCCGTCGCTCTCCTCACCCACGACCCCAAAATTGACGACCCCGCCCTCAAAATAGTCCTGAACAGCCCCGCGTTTTACATTGGCGCCCTGGGCAGCCGCAAGACCCACGCCAAACGCCGCCAGCGACTAGAAAAAATGGGCTTTGACGAAGCGGCGATAGCCTGCATTCACGCCCCTATCGGCCTGGACATCGGCGCGCGATCACCTGAAGAAATTGCGTTGTCTATTTTGGCCGAGATTGTGTTGAAAAGCGGAAAATCAAAAATGCAGAATCGCAAAATATGAAACAATCAATATAAGACCGGAAACACCGCGTATTCATATCAATTTTATTCATCTGATAACAATAATGCAGCAACTCCCCACAATTGTACACCGCCGTCGGAGGAACCGGAAGCCAGTAGTTCGCCGTCGGGGCTGAAGGCGACGGCTTCAATGCGGCCTAGTCCGCCATCGAGCTGTCCAACTGGAGCCAGTGTATCCACATCCCAAAGCTGAATTTGATTATTGCTGGCCCCAACGGCCAGCAAACGGCCGTCTGGCGAGAAGGCCAGGTTGCTATACCGATTCTTTTTACTCTTGACCGTCCGCGCCAATTCCCAGGTCGTCGTATCCCACAAATCAATGTCGCCAAACAAAGCGCCGCTGGCTAAATAACGGCCGTCCGGCGAAAAAGCGACGGCAAACACCAAACTACGCCGCCCCCCCCAGGGATTGCGCCAATTCACCCGCTGTGACAGGCATTGAATGAAGCATTTGACCAAACCCGGAGCATTGGCTGGGTTAGCAAATTGCTTACCGCCGTTGGACATAGAGCAGACCACGATTTGCGCAATAATGTCTCAAGCTCCTTGAAGTGTTTGCTTTTTGCGTAAAGGCTGCCAGCGGCGATGACTCACCATCCGCCACACCCATTCCAGCGGGCCGTATTGAAAACGACTCAACCACCACGCAGAAAAATAGATTTGGCAGACCCAAATGACCAGGAGGATGAGGAGCTGCTGTACCCGGTTGAGCGTTCCAAACAAACCCAGCCCAAAGCCATAGAAAATGAAGGTGCCGATGAGTGATTGGCCGATGTAGTTAGTGAGCGCCATGCGGCCAACGGCGGCTAGTTTGTCGCGCAGTCGGGCAAAGTGGTTGGAGCGGCTCCACAACATGACGAGGGCGATGTAGCCGCTGGCGATGAAGGGGGTGGCGATGTGGTTGGGGATACGGCCGTTAAACAACGAATAGAACGCGCCCCATTGATGCGCTGTGTACTGGAACAGGCTTATCGAAGCCAACGGCAGGCCGATAGCAAAGCCAATCAGCGCCATATTGATATAGAATGCTTCACGCCGCTTGGCCGTCAAAATGCCCCACGAATAGAAGGCCATGCCGATTAACATCATGCCCAAAGCGCGGCTGAAGAATTCGATGAGCAGGCTGAGTTCCAGCAAACCCTGACCAGCAGTGTAGGGTACACTGGCTGCGTTTGTACCCCAGCGGTAGGCGACTTGATCGGCGTATGCGCCCTGGTACAGTTGTATTTCGGTGGTTACGGCCGTTTCCCCCGGCTGCCAATACGATTCTAAATACTGTAAATCGGCAGGTTCTAAATGGGGCAAAACGGCATTTACGCCAAGACTTACCAACGACGGCACAAAAAAGATGATCAATCCCAACGCCAACTGCCATTTCGGCGACAGCTTCCGCAGCCAGTACAACACAAACGAAGCCAGCGCATAAATCACCAGAATATCACCATCCCAAATCAAAATGGCATGAACGAGTCCAATCATCAACAACCAAAAATTGCGGATGTAATGAAACCAAAACGGCGATTGGCCCCGTTTTTCCATGTTTTCCGTTACCAACATCACCGATGCGCCAAACAGCATCGAAAACAGCGCCATCATCTTCTGGTCGGCAAAAATATGGCTCAGGCTAAAAACCAACCGATTCCACATATCATCCCCACCATAAACCGTTGGGTTAAAATAAGCCATTGTAGGCATGGCAAAAGAGGCCATATTCATCAACAAAATTCCCAACAGCGCAAACCCGCGCAAAACATCAATAGCAACGATTCGTTTTTTCATCAAATACTCCTGCAAAGCTAGAGCTAGAGTGTAGAGCTAGAGGAAACGCCTCCTCTAGCTCTAGCTCTATCCTCTAGCTTCTTCATTCACTCAGCCGCCCCGAAATCTCTTGCAGGCGGACAATTTGCTGCATGAAGTAGGGCATGGCAATCACACTCTCAACGTACTGGAAAACATACATCAGGGTTGAAAAGACACGGCCGTAATTGGTCACGCCCCCATTGATAACCGCCGCCGGCGCGTAAACCAGTAAGCCAATGATACCGATCCAAATCACGCCATAAATGAGCGTTTCCAAATCGGACATTTTTATGTTCCAACGCATCATCTGCTTGAAATGGGCGTCAATCTTGCCCAGATTCTTCTCCGAGAGCGTCGCCCACTGTTTTTCCAACTGATCGTTGTACTGTTTGTTGAGATAAAAATCCT
>JANTGY010000081.1 GCA_024762695.1 Anaerolineae bacterium | reverse complement strand
TCTACATCCTGCCCGGCAACCATGACCGCCGCGACGCCCTGCGCCGCATCTTCGCCGACCATGATTATTGGCCGCAAGACGGCTATTTGCACTACGTCCTTGAAGATTATCCCATCCGCATCATCGCCCTGGACACATTAGCCAGCGGCGAACATTATGGTTTGCTGGATGAGGAACGGCTGGCCTGGGTGGATGCGCAATTGAAAGAAGCGCCAGAGCGCCCCACGCTCATCTTCATGCACCATCCCCCCTTCAAAACCTACATGCCTTACCCTGATAGGCTTATCTGTCACAACGGCGATGCCTTTGGCGACATTGTGGCCCGTCATTCGCAAATTCAGGCCGTTGTGTGCGGCCATGTGCATCGGGATGTGGTCGCTAGTTGGCGCGGCACGACGGCATTCATCACAACCAGCGCCACATTTTCCTACGATATGATTTTGCACGAAGTGGACGATTTAGATCCGCTGTTTGAGCCGCCTGCCTGTCGTCTCTTCCTCTGGCGTGAAGATACAGGGCTGATTTCCCACCTGAGTTTTATCGGCAGCTATCCGCAGGGCTTGAGCGAGGGCGTGCCCAAACCGCCGGATGATAACGAGTAGGGGAATAACTGGAGACTGGAGATTAGAGACGTTACCAATCTCCAGTCTCTAGTCTTTAAATAACTTGTACCAAATGGTACTTCTTCTTGCCCTTGCGCAGAATGAGGAATTTACCTTCGATGGCTTGAACGGCCGTAACCGTCCCCATCGGATCCGTCATTCGTACATTATTCACATAAATCCCGCCGCCCTTAATCGAACGCCGCGCATCCCCTTTGGAATTCGCCAGACTGCTGCCCGCCAGCAAATCAGCCAGCAGCATCCCATCGCCGCCCAACTGGGCCTTGGCGACCTGACTGGACGGCACATCAGCGAAGATGTCGGCGATGTCGTCGGCATCCAGGCCGTCTAAATCGCCGCCGAAGAGGACAGCGGCCGCCATTTCCGCTTTGGCGACGGCCGTCTCGCCATGCACCATGCGCGTTACTTCTTGCGCCAATTTACGTTGGGCTTCGCGTAGATGCGGCCGTTCAAACAAGGCGTCTTGCAATTCCTGGATTTCCAACTTGGAAAGCCAGGTGAAGTATTTAAGATAATTGATCGCATCCCCATCGTCGGCATTCAACCAAAATTGGTAAAAGCGATAGGGTGAAGTTCGCTTTGGATCCAACCAGGCGCTCTTGCCGCTGGCTGTCTTGCCGAACTTGCTGCCGTCGGCACGAGTGATGAGCGGATAAGCCATCCCATGCGCTTTTTCACCGCGCACGCGCCGGATGAGTTCGATACCAGCCGTGATGTTGCCCCATTGGTCGCTGCCGCCTGACTGGAGAAGACAATTATACTCATCGAATAGATGCAAGTAATCGTAAGACTGCAACAGCATATAGCTAAATTCGGTGTAAGAGATGCCATCTCCCTCGCGTTCCAGCCGGGATTTAACAGAATCTTTAGCCATCATGTAGTTGATGGTGAAATGTTTGCCCGTATCGCGCAAGAAATCCATCATATTTAATTGAGAAAGCCAATCATAATTATTGACCAGGCGTGCCGGGTTGCTTTTGACTTCAAAATCCAGAATGCTAGATAATTGGCCGCGCACACATTCCAAATTATGTTGGATTTGTTCTAAGGTCAGCAGGTTGCGTTCTTCAGATTTGCCGCTGGGATCGCCAATCATGCCTGTGCCGCCGCCGGCCAGGGCGATGGGCGTGTGACCAAAGCGTTGCCATCGCGCCAAACTCATCATAGGAACGAGATGACCGATGTGTAAGGAATCACCCGTGGGGTCAAACCCGTTGTAAACGGTGATTTTTTCTCTGGCTACGAGATTGGCGACGTCTTCAGTATGGTCGTACACCAGGCCGCGCCATTTAAGTTCATCAAATATATTTGTCACGATGTTTCTCCTGAAAACCTCCGGGGGGCTTTTGCAATAGCCTCATACATGCTTAAAATCTCCCGGAGGATGATTGCTTAGATCGTAGCGGCTGCCCTGGCGCTTGTCAATGAGGCAATAAAAAAGCGCGGGGTCGCCGCGCCTCTCCTGTTAATTTTGCTGTTTCGCCTATTTTTTACAGGCAAACAAAACCTTGACCGGACGGCGGCGGTTGTTTTGAATACCCATAGTAATAAACGAAGCAGTGTTGCTGAATCATGGCCTCATCTTAGCAGGTCGCGTGGGATGCGTCAACCATAATAATCAAACGTAAAAAGATGGGGAGCGTGGATGTAGAGACCTGTGCCGGAAACGGCCGTTTCCCCTCCCTCAACCAACAAAATCCTTCCCTCCGCATACGCCTTCCGCCCCTCAAATCGCTCCAGCCAACCCTCAACCCGCAGCGGCTTGTTCAGCGGCGCTGGCAAATGATAATTTAGATTCATATTCGCCAACACCACTTTCAAACCCGAACGCCACACTGCCGCCCCCATCGCCTCATCAATCACCGCCGAACTGGCCCCGCCATGCGCGTATCCCGGCGGGCCCTGTTCCGATAGGGTGAATTCAAACTCCGAATACACCAAAATCCGGTCAGTATCCTGTTCCACATACCAGACCAATCCCATTCCTTTAGGATTTTTTGTGCCGCAAATAAAACAACTCCCGTGTTCCGGGAGTTGAATCGCATCTTGTTTGCTCATAATTAATCCGTAGAGCGATTTGGCAAATCGCAGGCGAATTACCAATTCGCCCTACATTTGTTTGTTTACTCCCACGTCCGTTCGTCGCGGATGGGTTGGTTATCCGGTAAGGCGTCCACCAATTCCACCGTGAGGCGGAATTTGATGGCGTCGCGGGCTGTGGCTTGCAGGCGGTCGGCCAAATCGGCCGTTTCTGCGCCAGGAGCGGGGACGACATGCAGCGCCAGGAAATCTTTGTGTTCTACGCGAGTGATGACCGCTTGATAAGCCGATACTTCGGTAAAACGCGCCATCATATTTGCCAACTGCGTGGGATGGAGGAACATGCCGCGCACCTTCGTCGCCGCGCCGACGCGCCCCAGCCAGCCCTTCAAACGCAATCCGCCGCCATCCGCTGCCGATTCGGGGATGATGGCCGACAAATCGCCCACGCCAAAGCGAACGATGGCGTAATGGGGCTTAAGCAGCGTGACGACGACTTCGCCGGTTTCGCCGTGTGGCAGCGGTTGGCCGCTGTTGATGTCGCAAATTTGCACAATGACGTTGTCGGGAATGCGCCAGCCGTCGTAGCCGTCCACATCGTAGCCGAGGTTGCCGCATTCGGCCGTGCCATAAGATTGGTAGACGGCGACGCCGCGATCATTTAGCTCCTGTTTCAGCGAAGGCGGCAGCGGCTCGGCCAATACGAACGCTTTGGAAAGTTGCAGTTCAATGTCCAACGCCTCGGCCTTGTCCAGCAGCGCTTTGAGATAGCTGGGCAAGCCCACGTAGCCCGTCGCGCCAAAGGCGGCCATTGCCTGGATTTGCTGCTCCTGATTGCCGATGCCGCCAGGAATGACGACGCAGCCCACCGAACGCAGCCCATCTTCCAGCGATGCGCCGGCCGGAGTCATGTGGTAGCCAAAGGCATTCAGGGCGACATCGCCGGGTTGGAATCCGGCCGCTTTTAGCCCTGGCCCCCAGTTGCCGGCGTCTTCCATGTACGGTTCTGGTTCGTTGATTGGCCCCGGCGATTGGAAAACGCGCTTGAGTTCGCCGATGGGAACGGCGAGCAGGCCACCGAAGGGCGGGTCTTGTTTTTGCAGTTCGATGAGGTCGTCTTTGCGGAATACGGGGAGTTTGGCGAGGGAGACGGCCGTATCCAAATCATCCGGTGTCAATCCAGCGTTGTCCATGCGGGCGCGGAAAGCGGGTGCATGGTCGTAAAGGTGAGTGATCGTTTCTTGTAAATTTGTCATCGTTCTTTTCTCCCCCTCCGTTATTGCGAATCAAAACAAGAGGTTTTGCTTGGGGCAACCATAAAAAATCTAATTAAGTTGAGGGCGCACGCGAATCTTGTGCGGCGTTATGACGGTGAACTTATGCGGTAATTCAGCCTCATGACGCTGAATGGTTGTCGCTACAATATCTGCCTTTTGTTGTGGCGCGAAGCCGTGTAATCGGATTAATATCACCCCAAATGAGGCACGTCGTTGACGAAAAACCAAATCGCCAAAATCCTTATCAAACGTGAGTAAGATACAACTTTCACGATTGGCTAAAGTCAGTATTTCAGTATCAGACACACCCGGCGACATTTCGGCTACATACCAAACTTGATGTTCTTCTTCTCGCAGCCGAGTGACTATTTGGGCATCAATGCCTTCGTCGGCAACAAAATTCATGCGATCGCGATCACCGTGGGGTAAATAATGTCTGAGCGCATTGTTTGCGCCGCATAAGCTAACGCCGCCTGAATGCCTTGCTGCGTTAATCGGGGGTGCGCGTCCAATAATTGTTCAACCGTTTCATTGGCGGCAAGTTTTTCCAGAATGAGTTCCACCGTGATACGTGTGCCAGCAATAACAGGCTTTCCCATCATGACATCTGGATCGGAAGTGATTAAATTATTGTTCATGCGTGTTTCCTTTGCATCATAATTTCGTTCCAATTACATTATAGCAAAGAAATGTAGCAGCATGGAGTTATGAGAGCCACCGCTTGCGGCGTTTGTAATGTTTCACGTCGCGGTAGCTTTTGCGCGCGCCGACTTCGTTGAGACCTAAATAGAACTCGCGCACATCGGCATTGGATTTGAGGGTTTCCGGCTCGCCGTCGAGGACGATACGGCCGTTTTCCATGATGTACGCATAATCGGCCACATCCAACGCCAGCCGGGCATTTTGCTCCACCAACAAAATTGTTGTGCCTTCTTCTTCGTTGATACGTTTAATGATATTAAAAATCTCTTGCACAAGCAACGGCGCCAGCCCCAGAGACGGTTCATCCAGCATCATTAACTTTGGTTTAGCCATTAACGCCCGGCCAATCGCCAGCATCTGCTGCTCGCCGCCGGAGAGGTACCCGGCTGTTTGGCGGCGGCGTTCCTTCAAGCGGGGAAAGTATTCGAAAACACCCTCAATATCGCCGCGCACATTTTGCCGGTCGGTACGCGTGTAGCTGCCGGCGATGAGATTTTGCTCCACATCCAAATGCTCAAATACACGCCGCCCCTCCATCACTTGAAAAATACCTCGTCGAACAATGTGGGAGGCGTCTTGTTCATGAATCTTCTCTCCTTCAAAGAGGATTTCGCCATCCGTCACCTCGCCATCTTCCGGCTTGAGCAGCCCCGAAACTGCCTTGAGCGTGGTGGATTTGCCCGCCCCATTCGAGCCAAGCAAAGCCACAATTTTGCCCTGCGGTACTTCCAGCGACATCCCCTTCAATACCAGAATGACATCATTGTAAATGACTTCAACATTATTCAACGCCAGCATGTTACGCTCCAGAATGCACGTGGCACGTGGCAAGTTTGCAAGTAACAATCCTCTGCTACTTGCAAACTTGTACACCTGCAAACTTCTTACTTACCCGCTTCTATGTAATCAGTGAATTCAACCCATTGGCCGCCTTCAACCTGGCTGAGACGCAGGGCTTTGTTACCCGCATGATCGCTGCCGCTAAAAGTAAGGGGGATGGTAATGCCGCCCGTGTCGAAATTGCTTAACCCTTCCAACGCGGCGCGGATATTGGGGCCAGTTACTTCGTCGCCATTGACGATTACCTGGCGAATACCCTCGGCCATAACCGACATTGTTGTCCAACCCTGGATGTAGTGAACGCCAAAATCATCCTCATTTTTGGCGGCAAAATCGCTTATTTCCTTCAAGCCGGCTGCATCGCCGCTGGGGAAGGCGAACGGGCTAGCGCCCACAACGCCTTCCGCCGCATCGCCGGCCAAACTGATGAACAATTCATCTGTACACCAGTTGAGACAAACGACCTGCGTATCCAATCCTAATCGGGCTACGTCTTTTACCAGCGTTGCTGCCGGGGAGGAGACATTTTGAATGACGATGAAGTCGGCTCCGGCGTCTTGCACCTGAGTCAATTCGGCGGTGAAATCGGTTGCGCCGCCGGGCATGGGAATCTCGATGACGGTCACACCTTTCGATGCGCCAAAGGCTTGGCAATCTTCATACGGCGAGAGACCAAAGGGGCTGTCATGATGGAGAAGAGCAACAGTAGGCGTCCCGCCTGTTTGCTCCATTGCCCACTGTACGGCAATGATACATTGGTCGGAGTAGGTTGTCCCGATCATGAAGTTGTAGGGCGCTTCGCCGGGGTCTTTCAACGCTGCGGAATAGGAGGCCGACATGAAGGGCACCGCGTCGTCGGCGATACGGCCGCGCAGCGCTTCGGTGTCGCCTGTGCCCCAACCCTGGAATACAACAACGTTATCCTGAGCTGTGTATTGGCTGTAAAGTTGTTCGGCCTGGTCTACTTTGTAAGCGTAATCGGCCGAAACCAGGTCGATTTGCCGCCCTTCGATGCCGCCATTCTCGTTGGCCCACTTGATGTAAGCGCGGATGCCGTCGGCATAGGGGGTGCCTACATCGGCGGTTGGCCCGGTCAGGTCAAAAATCGCGCCGACTTTAATGGAATCCCCGCCACCGTTATCCCCGCCGCAAGCGGCCAGGGCCAGGATAGCGGCCAGAGCTAGCATTAAGAATAAAAGGGATTTTTTCGGAAATTTGGACATTTCATCCTCCTCAAGGAAATAAAAATATGGGCAATTAGCAATTAGCAATTAGCTAACAGCTAACAGCTAACAGCTAACAGCTAACAGCTAACAGCTAATAACTAAACGGCCATAGGCGGAAATAATCTTTAATGTCGCGCCAAATTTTGGCGATTCCTTCTGGCTCAAAGACCAGGAATAGGATGATGGTGATACCGAAGACCGCTTGCTGCACAAATGGTAAGACGCCGGCTAATCCGGGCATGGTATCGCCCAGCGCCCGTCCAATGTTGGTTAAAACGGCGGGCAGCAGGGTCATAAAAATGGCTCCGTAAATGGAGCCGGAGACGGAGCCGAGGCCGCCGATGATGACGACGGCTAAATAGAAGATGGAAGTTTCGATGGTGAAGCGTTCGTAGTTGACGATGCCGCGATAGTGGGCCAGCAGTGCGCCGGACAGGCCGACGAAGAAGGATGAGGTGGCGAAGGCGAGTAGTTTGTAGCGAAAGATGTTGACGCCCATGACTTCAGCGGCGATGTCTTGGTCGCGGATGGCGATGAAGGCCCGGCCGATTTTGGTGCGGAACAGGTTGACGGCAAAGATGATGGTGATGATGAGGAAGAGCAATATCACCCAGTAAAAATTGAAGTCGGTGTTGAGGCGGATACCGAATAGTTTGGGTGAGGGGAGGACGAGGGCTTCGACGCCGCCAGTTAATCCTGTCCAGTGAGTGATGAGCCATTCGATGATTTGCTGGGCGGCGAGGGTGGCGATGGCCAGGTATAGGCCCTTGAGCCGTAGGGAAGGAATACCAAAGAGGGCGCCGACAACGGCCGTAATCACACAAGCAATCGGTATGGTTAACCACCAGGGCAGCCCCATTCGCGTCATTAACAGGCCGGCGCTGTAGGCGCCGACGGCCATAAATGCGCCCTGGCCCAGACTAATCTGCCCGGTGAAGCCGGTTAGAATGTTTAGCCCAATCGCGCCGATGGCGGCGATGCCAATCTGGTTAGCCAGGGTGAGCTGGTAACCGTCGGCCAGGAAGGGGAAGATGAGAACGGCCGTTAGCGCCAAAATGATGCGCCAGCGCATGACGGGCGTGCGGCGCAAGGCCATATCTTTTTCGTAAGTGGTGTGAAAGATGCCGGATTCCATAGAAAACCTTCGGTTTGAAATGATGAATTAGGAATGATGAATGATGAATGAACCATTCATCATTCATCGTTGTTTACACTCTTTCGATGCGTACTTCGCCAAACAGTCCGTAGGGCTTGACCATTAAGATGAGAATGAGGACGATGAAGGGGACGACCTGGCTGAGGCCGCCGCCAATGTAGCCGCCGGTGTAGGTTTCCAGCAGGCCGATGATGACGCCGCCGATGATGGCGCCGGGGATGGAGTCGAGGCCGCCCAGAATGACGACGGGGAAAACGCGCAGGCCAATCCCGGCAACGACGCCGCTGACGCCGATGATGTTGGCGACGAGGACGCCGGCCAGCGCGGCGGTAACGGCGGCAATGGACCAGGCTAAGCCAAACACGCGCTTGACGCTGATGCCCATGCTGAGAGCCGCTTGCTGGTCGTCGGCGGTGGCCCGCATGGCAATGCCTTCACGGGAGTAGCGGAAGAAAAGGCTGAACAGGATGAGCAGGATGGCGGCCAAAACGATGGCGATGAGACGGTCGGCGGGAATGACAGCCCCGCCGATGCTGATGTTTTGGTTGGGGATGAAGGGGGGAAACGGCCGTCCGGTTGTCCCCCAAATACTGCTCACTATCGCCCTTAGCAAGGATGACAACCCGATTGTGACCATGATGACGGAGATGATAGGTTCGCCGATTAACGGCCGTAACACCAATCGCTCTACCACCAGCCCCAGAGCCACTGCCAAAATCATCGTTGCCAGCACAGCCAGCGACCAGGGCAGCCCTACCTGCGTTACCATGCCAAACATGATGTAGGCGCCCACTAGCAAAAAGTCGCCCTGAGCAAAGTTAATCACGTCGCTGGCTTTGTAAATTAGCACAAACCCTAACGCCACCAGCGCAAAAATCGCGCCGTTTGTTAAACCTGTTAGTGTGAGTTGAAGAAATTTGTCCATAATGTGGTTTCTGTCATTGGTAATTGGTAATTAGTAATTAGTAATTACCCAATTACCTGCTACCATTCAACGTTTCAATCCGTAATCTCGTGTTCAATGTGGCGGTACGGCCGTCTTGGTACGTAATCACCGACTCAATATCTAAAGAATCATTCTGGCTGTACAGCGCCGAAATAATGTCGTCGTAACGTTGGGCCACATAACCGCGCCGCACCTTGCGCGTCCGCGTCAACTCCGCATCATCCGCGTCCAACTCTTTGTGTAACAAGAGGAATCGTTGAATTCGCGCCGCTTCCGGCAAATCCGCATTAGCCGTCTCTACTTGCTTCCGCACCAGCGCGTACACCTCCGGCTTTTGTGCCAGGTCGGTGTACGTCGTGTAAGCCAGTTGATTGTTCTCAGCCCATTTGCCTGTGTTTTCCATGTCGATATTGATCATCGCCGTCACAAACGGCCAATCGCCGCCGAAAACGACCGCTTCCTTCACATACGGGCTAAACTTGAGCTTGTTTTCGATGAACTGCGGGCTGAACTTGGTGCCGTCGTGCAGCGTCATCACATCTTTGGCCCGGTCAATCACAATCAGATGGCCGTCCTCGTCAAAATAACCGGCGTCGCCAGAATGCATCCACCCGTCAATCAGCGCTTCCTGCGTCGCCGCCTCGTTGTTGTAATAGCCGACAAAAACGGAATCGGACTTGAGTAAAATCTCCCCGTTTTCGGCGATTTTGACTTCGGTTCCCGGAACTGGGGTGCCGACGGTTTGGAATTTAACGTCGCCGTCTCGATGCAGGACGCTGATACCGCTGGCTTCGGTTTGGCCGTAAATCTGCTTCAAATTGACGCCCAGCGCATGGAAAAAACGGAACACATCCGGCCCCAACGCCGCACCGCCGGTGTAGGCCCGTTTGAGATGGCGCAGCCCTAAATGGTCTTTAATTTCCTGAAAAACAAACCAATCGGCTAGCTGATATTTGATTTTCATGCCCCGGCTTGGTTCTTCTTTGCGGAAGCGCAAATTGGCGATCTCATAGCCAATTGCCATTGCCCAATCGTATACCTTTTTCTTGAACTTGCTGCTGTCTTCCATTTTGACCAGCACCTGACTGACCAGGTTCTCCCAAATACGGGGCGGGCTGAACATGGAGTGCGGCCCAATTTCGCGCACATTGCTCAACGCGGTTTCCGGCTTTTCAGGGAAGTGAATGGCGAAGCCGCTTTGCAGACTGCACGCAAAGGACATCATTTGTTCGCCAATCCAGGCCATCGGTAAAAAGCTGACAAAGCGGTCGGCGGGATCGAGCGGGTCGATTTCCAGCAAGTTTTTCCCCATCGAAACGAGGTTGCGATGGCTGATCATCGCTAGTTTGGGGTTGCCAGTCGTGCCGGATGTGGTGGAGAGGATGGCGATGTCGTCGGCTTTGCCCTGGGCAACGGCCGTTTCAAACCAGCCAGGATTCTCTCGTCCAAACTCCTCGCCCATCTTTTCCACATCGGGGAAAAACAAGAGAAACTCTTCCGTGTAATTCCGCAGCCCCTTCGGATCGTAGTAGATGACCTTTTCCACGCCGGTCAGGTCGTCCCACATCTCTAAAATTTTATCTACCTGCTCCTGGTCTTCGACAACAATGAATTTCACATGCGCATGGGTGATGACGTAAATCATCTCCTTGACCACCGCATCCTGATAAATGCCGATGCTTTTAGCTCCCGCCGCCTGCGCTGCCAATTCAGAGTAAATCCACTCCGGCCGGTTATCGCCAATAATGGCGACAGTATCGTCCGGCGTCAATCCCAGGCTGGCTAACCCTTGCGAGAAATTGCGGACGTGCTGCAAAAATTCGTCCCAGGTTGTGGACTGCCAGATGCCATAATCCTTCTCGCGCAGCGCCTCGCGGCTGCCAAATTCTGTGGCCCGTTCGATTAGTAGTTGGGGAAATGTTTCTGCCATAATTTTGTGATTGGTAACTGGTAATTAGTGATTGGTAACTGGTAGTTACTAATTACTAATTACTAGCTAGCTGCCATTTACAACGTGCCATGCTCCTCGCCCAGATATGCCTTCACCACAGCCGGATCGCGCTGCACTTCGTCGGGGGTGCCGTCGCCGATTTTGACGCCGAAATCTAGCACGGCGATGTGGTCGGAAATGTCCATTACCACGCCCATATCATGTTCGATGATGATGATGGTGACACCGTGTTCTTCGTTTACGTCGAGGATGAAGCGGGCCATATCCTCTTTTTCTTCGGAGTTCATCCCGGCCATCGGTTCGTCGAGAATGAGCAAGCTGGGCTGGATGGCAAGGGCACGGCCCAATTCCACCCGTTTTTGCAAGCCGTAGGACAGTGTGCCGACAGCTTGCTTACGAATGGCTTCGATTTCGAGCAAATCTATGATGTCTTCAAGAAATTTGCGGTTTTCGACTTCTTCGCGCTGAGCGCGGCCCCAGTAGAGACCGCCCCAAAAAATGTTGGATTTGAGATGCACATGCCGCCCTAACATGAGGTTGTCGAGGACGCTCATGTGCTTGAACAGTTCGATGTTTTGGAAGGAGCGGGCGATGCCCAGTTTGGCGATTTCGTATGGCTTGAGAGAAGTGAGGGTGTGGGGACGGCCGTTATAAAACTGAATGGAGCCCTCTTGTGGATGGTATAAGCCGCTGACACAGTTCAACAGGCTGGTTTTGCCCGCGCCATTGGGGCCGATAATGGCCGCAATCTCGCTTTGCTTCACCTCCAAGCTGACGCCGCTGAGGGCTTGCACGCCGCCAAAGGCAAGGAAAACATTATCAATTTCAAGCTGTAAATCGCCCGGTTGCAGGGGGCTGCTGTTTAGGACGTGCGAAAAGCCGCGTGCCATAAATTTTTCTCCTCTTCCACAAGGAACACGGTACTTTACACCGTGCATGGCATAAGTTTAATAAAGCGGCGTTAATAAACTGTTTACGAAAGCGTTAACGGGAAGGGGATTTTAAGCGAGGAATGGGGGGGAGCGGCAATTAATGCTAACAGCGTTCAAACTTTTAAGACTCTTTGGGAATTCGCGGGGTAATGGCAACATGATGCGTAATGCGTAATGCGTAACCAGAGGTGCATGACGCATGACGCATGACGCATGACGCATGACGCATGACGCATGACGTCAAGCCCCGCGAATTCCCCAAGACCCACTTTTAAATTTTCTACCTCTGGAAACGATAGCTGCTATTACATCAATCTGGGGCAACCTCATAGGTCTGAAGGGGTTGCTATCGTTAGAAACAATCTGAAATTCCTGTTCAGATTACCTTAATTTCGTGTAAAATATGATTAAGAGACATTATTCTCCTGGAAGAGGTAGGATAAGCGTTCAGTCCCTCTGGAGACCCTTGAAGGTTTTGCCTCCATTAGCAATCGTTTCCAGATGGCCCCACAGGCGTTTGCCCACCACCATAGATGAAAAGCGGGGATGAAGGGATTGGGGAAATTTTCCCAAATCAATCCCGTCCCCCCTCGATCCCCGCTATTTGCAAAAGAGAAATTCAATGTTGTCATTTTTATTGCTGGGGAGAGTTGCGATATTGAAAAACGGGGAAACGTTAACCCGTTTTCGCAGTCAGAAAGAGTCTGCGCTGCTGATCTACCTGGCTCATACGGGGCAAGCCTGCCGGCGCGATTTTATTGCCGATTTGCTTTGGGAGACCAACTCAACCAAACAAGCGTTAAGCAATTTACGCACTGTTCTGGCGCGCCTGCGTAAAAAGGTCGGCGACGCGCTGATCGTCACACGTCAGATGATTGCACTGGAGCCGGAAAGTCGGCGGCAGGTTGATTCGGCCCATTTGCTGCAAATCCTGTCGAGTATGGCCTCTATCCAGTCGTTTGAAGAGGCGTCCGGCCTGCAAAACGCGCTTGGCGCTTATGGCGGTGAATTTCTTGAGGGATTTGACTTGCCGAACACGCCTCGCTTTATGGCGTGGGTAACAACTACGCGGGCGCATATCCACCGTCAGGTTACGGCCAGTTACGATAGATTGGGGCAATACGCGCTGTCTACAGGCGATGTGGAAAACGGCTGCGCCATCGCCCGTCGTTGGCTCCAGGTAGACGCGCTGGATGAAACGGCGCACACGCTGCTGCTGCGGCTGCTGCTGAAGGCGGGTAAAACGCGGGAAGCGATAACCCATTACAATCATTGCGCGGCGTTGCTGCA
>JANTGY010000080.1 GCA_024762695.1 Anaerolineae bacterium | reverse complement strand
ATGGCCTGTTAGCGATGTACAAAGATAATGATGTGGAAAAGTATTACGATTCGTCTTTGCTGATGAATTATGATAAGCGGTATACGCTTTTTACGGGCGTGATTTTGTGTTTGGCGGCAACGGCCGTCATCGTCCCCTTAATCATTCGTTTCGTCTAAAATGAAAAGCGAGCCTTCCCTTTCAGGAACACTCGCTTTTTAATTGCCAGCAATGATAGCTCAAGGCATTATTTCTTGCGGCGTGGTTTAGGTTTTGGCAAAACGACAGGTTGACCTTCCAAATAGGCTTGCATGCTATTGGCCGCTTGATGCGACGAAGCGATGGCCGTAATCACCAAATCCGGCCCATGCACATTATCGCCGGCGGCAAAAACGCCTTCGCGCGTAGTTGCCCCAACCATTTCGTCCGTCAAAATCAAGCCCCAATTATGCGTAGCCAGGTTATCTGTCTTGTCGCCCAACAACGGATCGGGCCAATAACCAACAGCCAGTACAACCGTATCCACTTCCTGAATGAACTCGGAGCCTTCAATTTTAACGGGACGACGGCGACCGGAAGCGTCTGGCTCGCCCAGTTCCATTTTGATGACTTTCATGGCTGTGAGACGGCCGTTTTCATCCCCAATATACTCCACTGGAGCTTGCAAATAATTGATTTGCGTACCTTCTTCAACACAAATCATCCGTTCCGATTGATTACCCGGCATTTCGGCCTCGGTTCGACGATAAACAATCGTCACTTCTTCCGCCCCCAACCGGATAGAGCTGCGCGCACAGTCAACGGCCGTGTCGCCGCCGCCAATCACCGCTACCCGCCTACCAATATCCGGAACCAATTTTTTATCCTCTGGCCGCATATCTTCCTTCACATTAGCCCGCACCAGATAATCCGTAGATTTCCACACCCCATCCAGCTTTTCACCAGGGATACCCATCGTTGCTTCAATACCCGCGCCCGTTCCCAAGAAAACCGCATCATATTCATGCTGTAAATCTTCAATCATCACATCTTCGCCAACGCGGGTATTGGTGATAAATGTTACGCCAGCGTCGCGCAAATCTTGAATTTTGTACCCAACCACCTCTTTCTCCAATTTGAAATTGGGGATACCGTAAATCAAAACGCCGCCCGGCTCCGGCCAAGATTCATAAACTGTTACCTGATGACCCAGCTTGATCATATCTTCGGCCACCGTAATCCCGGCCGGGCCAGAGCCAACAACGGCAATATGCTTGCCAGTTTTCTCCTCCGGCACAGTAATGGCTAACGCGCCCGCTTCTCGCGCCACGTCAGAAACAAACGCTTCCAACTTGCCGACGGAAATAGCGCCATTACGTTGACCCAAAACACAGCCTTGCTGGCATAAATTGGGACAAACGCGGCCACACACTTCCGGCAATGGGCTGGTGGCGGCAAAAACCAATGCCGCTTCGATAAAATTCCCTTGGCTGGCCTGCCACAATGCTTCAGGAATATCATTTCCGGCGGGGCAGCTTAATGTGCAAGGTTGCGGATCAGGGCATTGCATACAACGCGAGGCTTCATCTTCGGCCAGTTCTTTATCATAACCTAGAATAACTTCTTCAAAGTCGCAAATACGTTCCGCAACATCGCGTTTAAGGTAAGGGACAGGCTCAAGATTGACACGACCGCTGCGCGATACCTGGCGAAAATCAGTTTCAGAACTCATAGTGGAGTTTTCCTCCTGAATTGGATAATAATTATCGAATGATTGTTGAATGATGGCTGACTTTGCGCCAAACGGCCGTTTATCGGCCAAGTTTAGGGCTAAGCCAGATTTTTAAGCAAATGATAGTAACCTACCACAAGCAAACTATACCGATCCTCGTCTAAGATGGGAGTTGCGAATGACACATATCTAGGGTGATATTTGTCATATATTTGAGAGAAACAAATAGGGAGCCGCTAGTTATCACGCTGCAAGCAGCAAGTCGCCTATGAAAACAACGACTTGCCGCTTACAACTTTCCGCGCGCTCCCTATAAAAAATTGTCCATCAGCCAAACAAGAAGCCAAATTCAACCGAGGCCAACTCCTATGGATACGGCGTTTCAGGCGTCGGCGTATCCGCTGGCGGCGGCTCAGGCGTCGGCGTATCCGTTGGCGCCGCTTTTGCTGTGGCTGTCGCATTGGGCGTTGCCGTCACCAACGGCGTTGCCGTAGGCTCTGGCGGCGTGTATATCCAATTATCCGTGTTATGACATTTTGAACATTGACCACGTGAATGATTATCTGGCCGCGCATGGCAAGATTTACAATTGGTGTAGGTCACATGATCAAAATTGATGTCGCCCCAACTGGCGGTACTGTGACAGTTGGAACATTGATCGGGCCAGTGCCCATCGGGGCGAATGTGGCAGGATTGGCAGTCATCAAGACCTGTGTGATTGAAGGTAACGTCATGCCAATTACCTGTGGTGTGACAATTGGAACATTGGCCGCCATAATGGTCTACTGGCGATGTGTGGCATCCAGCGCAATCGGTAAAACCGCTGTGATCAAAGACAATTTCGCCCCAATTGTTGAAGGTATGGCAGTTGGTACATGCCCCCCCATAATGGGTGGCTGGCGACGAGTGGCAGCTTAGACAATAGGATGTCTGGAGATGCGGCGGTTCAGCCCCTTGCCACGAAGAATCGCTGTGGCAGCTAGAACATTGCCCTGAGTAATGATTGGATGGGGGATTATGACATTGACGACAGTCCATGCTGGCGTTATGCACAATCCATATTTGCGTCCAATTGTCGACGTTGTGACAAGCGGAACATTGACCGGAATTATGCTCAGCCGGAGCGACGTGGCAGTCGGCGCAGTTGTAATAGCCGCTGTGATCAAACGAGACATCATCCCAGCTATAAACGACATGACAATCCACGCATTGACCTGGGTAATGGGGCACGGTGATTTGTTCGGCATGACAAGCTAAACAATCAGCCTGGCCAGTGTGATCTACGCCTACGGGCTGCCAATCTGCCACATGATGGCAGTTGGCGCAGTTGCCAGAAGCATGAGGCATTGGGGCCGTATGACAGGCGGCGCAATCGCCATATCCCGTGTGGTTGAACACGGCCGTTTCCCATTCATCAGTATTGTGACAGTCGGCGCATTCCACATGGTAATGCGGGTCAGGGTTCTCTGCCGCGTGACAGTGCAGACAATCAGTGTAGCCGCTGTGATTAAACACAGCATTTTCCCAATTTTCAGTATCGCTGTGGCAATCCAAACATTGACTGGTTAGCGTGTTAATACCCTCTAAATCGGCATGAATGTGACTGCTGGCAGTCGGCATCCCCACAAAAAGAAGCGCGGGGTCGTTATCTACAGTACGCGCATAATGGCCTGACGGATTATCTTCCAGATGACAAGACAGGCATTCCGAGACCTCCGCATGTTCGTAAACAATGCTCTCCCACGCATCTGTGTCCTGATGACAATCAATACATGCTCCCGGATAATGGCTGCGCGGATTTTCCTGCCAATGGCATGAGTAACATTCATGAATACCCTGATGATTGAATTGATTGGGCAACCAACTAGCCGTATCATGGCAATCAGTGCAGTTGCCGACAAAATGATCGGGATATTCAGTTGTTCCTGAAGCCTCATGGCAGTTTTCGCACGCTGTGGCTGTCGTTGCGTAAACGCCGTCTTCATGACAGGTCAAACAATCAAGGTCGGCGTGCCCCCCCGTCAATGGAAAAGCTTCATGATCTACATCTTGCCCCAGGAAGGAAATGGCCTCGCCCTCAATCAATGTTGGCGAACGGGTTTCGGACGGCAAGATAGCAGCCATTTCAGCCGCTGAACCCGCTTCTTGCAAGGCGGCAATTTTTTGGCTTACCCCCCGAATGAGGGATTCGTTCGTTGTGGTCTCTAATGCCGCAAATACGACTTCGGATTGACGGAGCAAAGTCTGGAAACGGCCGTATAACGACTCTTGAACCCCGGACGGCGCCGCGTCAATACAAACAATCGCCTCATTCAAGGAATGATTGAACAAATTAGCCGCCTCTGCGATCAGATCAGGCTGTGTCACCAGAGCCAAATCAGCCAAACGGAGATCAGCCAAACGCATGGCGAATTCGGCTTGTCGCGTCTCGCCAAGAGTCAGGTTCAACTTCCAATACTCAGCCGCTCGCTGCATATCGTACAGCGAATCGCCGGGGTGAAACGGCGACGTTTCAGCTAAATATGATAGCCCGCCTAAAGCAATGATAAAACTAATGCCGAAAATGATGAGCGTCAACCACGTTATTTTTTTCATCATTTTCCCTCCTTTAAAAGGGGCGAGGATTGAAGGATTAGAGGGGTAAATAAAATCTCTAATCCATCAAATCCCCGCATTGGGCTGCTGCAACACGCTGTGACCATAAAAATCTCCCTACGTGCTTACAAAGTTGTACACAGCGCGCGCACTTAGCCGCTATTATTCTTGGCCGGGCAGTGCATAACCCAGCCGTTCAGCTTCGCCAGCCTCCCCAGTTGGATGACAAGTGGCGCAATCCGCTATCTCAGCTGCATTCGCCGCATTATGGTTAGCAACCATCTCATCAACTGCATGGCATTCAGCGCAGCTTTGTTCATAATATGTATCGGTGTGGCAGGATTGGCATTCCAGTTTACCTTTGTCGCCATGATCAAGAATGAAGGTATGCTGGGTCAATTGCGCAGGCGACCAAGCCTCTTCGGAGTGGCAGCGTACGCAATCAGTTCCAAAAATCTCATTATGCCTGGCCTCGGATTCATGGCAATCTGCACATTCGTTAGATGTCCCGGCAAAGGTATGATTCGCATGGCAGTCGGCACAATCAGTCGTTTCATGCGCGCCGTTCAATGCGAAAACTAATTCATGATCGAAATCGGTCGTCTTGTCTTGTCCATCATGGCATTCGAGACAGCCATTACCATACAGCTCTGAATGTTCAGTCATCCATGTATCGTCATTCGCCGCATGGCAAGAAACGCAATCTACCGTGTCTGTCCCGAATCGCCCCTGTGTGTGGCAGCTTTCACAAGTCAATGGCGCACCAGCATAATCCGTATCATGCTTGGCAAGGGAAAAATCGGTAAACGAGGCATGATCAATATTGGCAAACGCGACTTCGGAAATGACCGCATCCCGACCTTGATGTTCGACATGACAACTTTGGCAGCGTTCTGTTCCCGGCAAAAGACCATGGAGACCGACAGCCTCAGACCGTTGTTGGGCAATTTCCATGTGGCAATCCTGGCACTTCTCGGCCGTAACACAATGAATAGGCGCATGACAATGATTGCATTCTTGTTCGAACATAGCGTGAGAAGAATAGCCTTCCAATGAATCGCCGTTGAGCATTGCGTCCGACACAGGGCCGGGCATGGTATATTGATGCGTGAAGTTCAATACAAAACCAGATCCCAGGAAAAGTACGCCTAATAGTGTAGCCATTCGTCCTAGTGGTGTTTTAATGAGTTTGCTCCCTATTTTCTTCATTGGTTTTCTCCCTAAAACTAATTGCTATCCACACTTGCATAAGAACGGCCGTCCATCCATTCCTGACATAGAAAAACTACAGCGCTTAGATAAATGCTTTCGTTGAATAACAATGCAATCTGACATTGCTGGCCAACACACGGCAAACTGAGTTGGCGTTATTTGTTCAAACTGGTTTTGCCTTGACTGGTAGGTCTCAGACAGTTTCATAGCAATCCTCTGGGGGGTAAATTCATGCTGTGATAAAAATCAACCACAAGTTGGCTTATGTATGTGTGCAGGCTGTTTTAAATAGACCACTCCTGATTCATAAACACACGTGGAATCCAGTATCGTCTGAACGACAATACTGGATTCATCATTCGTCACTCACTGTCACCAAACTACGGATATGGATCGTCGGGCGCAGGACCAATTGGGCCAGGCGGATCGGTCTCAGCCCATCCTGGTGGGATAGGATGACGATTCATATTTTCACCATTACCAGTATGATTAAACTCTGGCTGCTGGGATTCATTTTGAGCGTTAACCAAGACAGGCATAAGCAGCAAAGTCAAAACCAACAGTAACAAAATTAGCTTTTTCATTAAATCTCTCCCTTGTAAATCGAATTGGTAATTCGGTCGAACTCCGTTCGATACGCGATTTACCAAATCGCGCTACGGTTTTCATCCATTCGTGGTGCGCCGCAGGCGCATGATGTCTCCCTTGTAAACGTAAAACGATTTGGTAAATCGTTCACTCGATTTGGCAAATCGAGCTACGGTTTTCATTTATTTGATGGTGGGCAAATGCCCGTGAAGTCTCGCCTTATACTTCCTTTTTGGTAAAACAGTTCGAGATGGTTCCCAAAGCGTCAGCGGGAACCATCTCGCGAAAATAAATCTTAAGGGTTATTTAGCCATCATCACAGGCAGGTAGACCTGATGCAGATCCTCAACAATCCACACATCTACCGAGACGGGACTTGACCAGTTACCGGCATTATCGTTGGCTGAGAAATTAAAGGTGTGCCACCCGGTTTCTAATCCGTCAAGCTGTAGAGTAAGGGTCTTCTCATCTACGACAGTCGTGGTCACGTCATTAACTGTGTCTGTCCACAAAACCTCGGAGATGTCATCCAGAGGCATCTTCCCGGCATGGTCGCCATCGCGCGCGCTGCCAACCAAGTTTAGCGTATCTTCATAGTCGGCAACCGTATGGCTGGCGTATAAGATAGAGGTAATCGGCGCTGTTACTTCATTCTCTTCATCATCGAGGTACATAATGCGACGGAAAATGGCATCGCTATCAGAAACGTTCTCATGTTCATCTTCCTTCCACTGGTTCCAGATCACGTAATAGAGGTTGGCTGCAGGATTAGCCGTGTTGGCCGCCTCACCAGATAAATTATCTCTATCATGCTCTAGCCAATCGAAATCATAGGTCGTCTCGGTTGCATCATCGGTTGGATCAGAGGTGGAGTATTCGACCAGGTCGTATTCATCGCCCCATTCAGTCGCCCGACTGAAAAAGAGATCCATTGGTATAGCTTCGCCTTCGGCCACAGTGGTATTATCGCCAGTTTCATAGACGATAAAGAATTTGGAAGGAGAACGTTCCAAGTCATCAGCGTAAGGTAATTCGCCGCCGCCAACATCCAATTTGTCGGTAATGGGCAGCATCTTAATACCGCCGCTGGGTGTGTAACGGGGGTCGAGAACAGTTACTTTGTTACCGGTGAGTTGGGAAAGATTACGAGCCTGTTCGAATTCGCCCGGGCCATAAGTGGTGCAAACCGTGGTGAATTCCGAACCAGCGCCATAGTTTTCGCAAGTTTCAGTGCCATCGCCGCCTAGATCGGTCGGAGTCGTCGTCCAGGTCAAGCCGCCATCAAAGGAGCGGCGAGCGTACAGGTTGTAGTGGTCGTTGCCAACGCTGTTGGCCTTCCAATTGGGCGACCAAGCGTACATCATCATGATGAAGTCGCCGTCAATGAAGCCGCGATGACCCTTAGCGACATCGTAGGGATTCTCCCAAGATTGGTCATCTAGGTTTTCTGGGGTCTGAACCCATTCTGTAACTTTCGGGAAGGGAGACACATCGCCATCCCAAGGGAAGGCTGCTGCACAATCATCGCCGCCATTTTCACACGATACAATAGTGCCGCTGGAGACGTTGATCATATTGCTCAAGCATAGGCCCTCTACGTAACGCGGGTTGGAACCATCAGTGTAAACCCAGTCATCGCAGGCCATATTTTCGTAGGCGTAGGGGTTGTAATCTCCGGGCAAGCATTGGTCATATGGAGAGTCGGCAGGGCAATCTACCCACGCGTCATCCGGAACTACCAGGCGCCGCAAGAAAATATCGGCCGGCCCCCCCTGGTTGAGAATACCTTGTTTAACAATTAAGACTGCCGAAACGCCAGCCTCACCAATCTGATGAATGGGCTGCGAAAAGTGAGAGAAACGACGCGTGATCTCGGTCTCGTAAAACGAATAGTCGAAATCGTCTTTGAGGAGAGGAAAGAATGTTCCGGTTTCAGGGTCAACCGCCGGTTGGTTGAGCATACCGCCCTGTTTCACTACCTCCGGATTGAGCATATCGAAAGTGTAGTACCACATGTTCTTGCCAATGTCTTCTGGCTCAATATCTTCTTCGCTAATACCCTCACCGAGAGCTTTAGACTCTTCAGCGCCCATAATGACCCAGGCGCTGTCGTAAATGCCATCTTCATCAGAATCGTATGGTTGAACATTAACGCGCGGGCGAGACGCGCCGACCCGTCCGGCCATAACGCGTCCGTCTTCAGCCACGCAGAGGTTGAGCGTTGCTCCGCCCGGATTGGTCCAGGAAACCTGCGTGGCGCAGAGATCGGATTCATTAGTGGGGGCAGTGGGTAAATCATCAGGTAAGATTAAGTTGCCTTCTGTGTCTACGTTGTCAAAATCAAGGTAGCAGTATGGATCGTCGTTTGCCGCCTTGCACATCTCGTTGTCAGTCAAGCGAACTGGCAGCGCCATTGGCATAGCGACCTTGGGTACAGTGTCGCCTGCATAATCGTACACAGAAACAGGGGTTGTATCATCATCGGAGGTTTGCACCATTACAAAATCGTCCATGGAAATGTAGGAGTACCATAGATCGGTTTGCTGGTTTACTACCGCCCCAGACCAGCCTTCGCCAGGCCCTAAGCCCTGACCAGGACGTAATCCGTCGGGGTCTTCCTGCCAGGTCATCATAAAGCCAGCGGCGCTGTCGCCATTCATCTCTAAGCGGTTGGCATCACGGCGACCAGAGGTTAAGCGTTCAGCTTTCGTCCAGATGATGTCATAAAAGCCGCCACCATCGGTGGGGATACCTTGATCATCGACCTCAAGCAGCGTACCACGAGCGGCCCAAACGCAGGAATAGGGGATTTCGCCCACTTCGGGGTAGCCTTGTTGTGTGTAATCTACGGATCCTTGAGAGCCAGCCACACCCCAAATATCAGGGTAAAGCGCCGGATCTTCAGTTCTAAAATCACCATCATCGTCGGTCCAAGTGTAGGCTGGCGAACCACCGTCGCAATACTTGCTGATCCAGCCAACTAAGACCTTGTCGCCGGCAAGGGCGAAGGTCATGTTATGGGCATCCCCAGGATAATCATGTCCGTCTGCAAGGGTAAAGGAGGACAAATCGGCGGAGTTTGACAAATTGGTACGCTTCCAAGAATCGCCATCGTCCAGTGAGAATGCAGCATAAGCGTCATGGGCGCCGTAACCAGCGCCGCTCATAATGCTAGATATGCCCTCAGGGGTTTCTTCTAACAAACCATCAATGTAAACTGAAATTAGCGGTTTAGCAAAGTATCGTGTGTCTACTAATGTGCCTTCAGTGTCATAATACTCGATGGGTTCACCGACCAAGCCCTCTGAGGTTTGCGAGGGTACGTAGAATGTCATATTGGCGATATTAGCACGCTCGGTTTCCTGGTCTGGCGTCTTGGAGATATTTCGGCGGAACATTTCGCCGTCTTCGGCGACGGCCATGTTTGCTAACAATACCGTTAACAAAACAGCCGTCAATACGGTTAATAAAATTGAACGTTTGACCTTCATGTGGATCCTCCCGGTTGAGATCAATTACACGGCCGTTAACGGCCGTATGCCAAAAAAAATTATTTTCGACCTGTTCAACGGTTTTGATCTTGCTCCCCTTGAACCGGTATTTAAGTGTGAGGAAGCGGCTACCCCTGAATGCCCTAATAAATATGCCACTCCTTGACAATGGTACCACCGTACTACATCATACTAAACCAATCCTAAACGGGACTAATTAGACATTATTGGAATTAACATTATGTCAAAAAAACATCCGCAGATTGCACAGATAACGCAGATTAAAGGCAAAAAATCTGCGGAATCGGTGTAATCTGTGGATCAATTCTTATTTCCGATATTGTCTATTCTTTCTGACCAACTGAACTAATGACCCTCCCCCACTAGTGGCAAATGCCGGCAAAGCCAGAGTCAACAACAAAAGCGCGATCGAAGCTAAAATCAACAATTTTTTCATTTCGTTTCACCCATGACCGCCGTGGAAATCGAATGCGAATTGGGTATCACGCATGGCTGGCTGATGGATTAGTTTTACATTTATCAGTTTTGGGGATCGTGTCGCACAAAAATTTCGTGGCTCAAAATCATGTCTAACTCATCTTTAAGCGCAGTTGCCAGGCGATGACAGTACGAGAGGTTATCAATTCGATCATCTTCGCGGCGGGACAACTTTGCTAGTTGCTGGGAGACATTCTCCCGGCGCGAATCTAATGCCAATATTTGCATGTAGGCGTCTCGCGCTTTTTCTGGCTCGGCTTGCTGCTCATGCAAGTTGCCCAGCTCTTCCAACGCCGTCAAATACATCTGATGGAGCCTGTTTTGTTCAATATGCGAGCCTGCACCGACCGGCAGCACATCCATGAGATAATCGCCGCGATAAAGCTGCACCGCTTCTTGATATAAGAAAATGGCTCGATTTACGGCCGTTTCCAAACGCGCCTGCTTGATATTCCGCTTAAACAAATCAACATCCAACCAGTGCGGGCCATCCCCGCTCAGCCAATAATGGCCCGATTGATACACAATATATTGCGAATCAACGCCTGGGGTAAGAGATGGTTCCAAACAACGACGCAAATTATAAACCGTCGTATTCAGGTTATGCAGGCCTGTTCCGCGCTCCATTTCGGGCCAAAGCGCCTCAAGCAGTTCGCGGCGCGGCACAGGTTGTCCTTGTTTCAGCGCCAAATAAGCTAATAATGCTCGCACCTTTGCCCGACGCCAATTCGTCCCTAACACCTGGCTGCCATCAGGCAGATAAACAAGCAATGGCCCTAACATATAAATGCGCAGCCGCCGCAAAGGAATCGCTTTGTCCTGGGTAACCCGCATCAAATGAACCAATGCAATTTGCTCTTCGTCTGCCTCCGCATCAGGGATGGGCTGCGCCAGCGTGCTAATGCTGGTTAATAGCTTCGCCCCGCTCTTTGATTGGAATCGTAAATCAAAATGAGAAGTCGCTTTGCCCTCTTCTTGACGGTGAACAATCGGGCAATTTTTTTGACAAAACGCATGGCCTTCAGCCGTTTCGCCCTGCAATAACACCCAGCATGGTTTGCCTATGGCCTCATCAGTCGTGAAACCAAAAATCTCCTCAGCCGCATCATTCCAATAAACAATATGTTGGTGACTGTTGATCGCGCACACAGCATCGCCAGAGTTTTCAAGAAAATCCAGAACGCTGTCCATGAATGCACCCCTTAAAATTAGTTCGATGAAAAAAGTTGCTTTGGCTCATTCAAGAACCCGAGTTGGTTATCAATGGAAGATAAACTCGATTCAGTATAAAAATTCTCTTGCTGCCAAAGTAAACGTAAGTTCGGCCAAGAACGGTTTTATCAAGATGCATATATTTCGGCGCGCCGGCCATAAAATCTGCATAGCCATCCCCATTCACATCGCCGGCGCTATTAACTGAAAAACCTAACTCAGTTTCCGCTTTGTCGCCAACGGCCGTCGCTCCGACCTCCTGTAAGCCCCCAATCATCCCCCAAAAGACAAAAGCGGCCCCCTCACGCGAGTTCTGTCCTTCCTCCGGGTTCTCATTATACAAATTGGCTCCGACAATCACATCGTCGAAACCATCGTTGTTTACATCGCCGGCACAGCCGACGGCGCCGCCAAACCCTGAGTAAGCCTGTCCGCTAACGGCCGTCCAATCGGCCGTCTCTCCCAACGGCGGCGCCGCCCCGGAACCATGAAACACAAACGCCGCCCCCTCGTCAGCCACAGCCCCCGTATAACCCGGCGCGCCAATAACAATATCGGCATAGGCATCCCCATTGACATCACCGGCTCCGCTGACAGACGCGCCCAAATGGGCGTCTTCTTGATTACCCTCAACCATCCAATCATAAACGCCAGAAACATCTAACCCCGAAACGCCGCTTAAATACAAATAAGCGGCTCCTTCGCCAATATGTTCATGCGCGAAATTCGGCGCGCCAACGATAATGTCATCATAACCATCATTGTTGACATCGCCGGCCGAATTGACCGCCGCGCCAAAATCAGCCCCCGATTGGCTGCCAAGCGCCGTCCAATCGGGCGACGTTTGCGTCAACCCGCCAGCCTGTCCGTAAAATACAAATGTCGCGCCAGCCTCGACATTGTTAACTTCATGACGGCGGGCGCCGATGACAATATCCTCATAAAGGTCATCGTTTACAAAGCCGGCTGATGCAACGGCGCAGCCAACATTTTCATCTTTTCGAGTTCCATCAAATATCCAATCGGCCGTTTCTGAAAGGCCAGAGGAAGACCCATACACAACGTAAACCCGCCCCGCCTGAGAGAAACTAAAATTGTACTCCGGCGCGCCGATGATGATATCGTCGTAACCGTCGCCGTTAAAATCACCAGCGCCAACGGCCCCGCCAAAAGCGGCCCCCTGTAAATCGCTGCTCAATGTCCAATCGAACTGGTTTGGCAACCCCTCGGCAGCGCCATAATAAACAAAAACAGAACCGCCTTTATAAGCTCCGCCGCTGTGTTTAGGCGCGCCGACAATTACGTCGTCATAGCCATCCCCATTCACATCGCCGGCGGCAACGGCATAACCATAGTCGGCCCCATTTTCATCGCCTTCAGCATACCAAGATGATAATACATCGATAGCAAAAGAATAGGCCGGCCCAGGGGAATAGACGGCCAATTGAATGCTGGTAACGGCCGTTACCAGCCCCACAATGCGTAAAATTGAGCTAAAAGGCTCCCGAATCCCTTTCATAGGACTATAGTACCATCCCAGACTCAACCAATACTAAACCAATGTTGTACAGATTCATTTTTGCAGGAGACAACATGGGCAAAGCCCGCCACGAATGAATGAATGAAATTCCACAGATGGCGCAGATGGCGCAGATTTAATCTGTGTAATCGGTGTTTACACTGAGTCGAAATTGTTACACAGAGCTACACAGAGAACACACGGAGATACACAGAGAGAGGAAGGAGAAAAATTAGTCATTGAA
>JANTGY010000079.1 GCA_024762695.1 Anaerolineae bacterium | reverse complement strand
CGTAGTAAGCTACGCAGTCCTCGGAGTAGCGTTCTTTATTCTTTCAAAGCCTAACGGCACTCCGAAGACTTCGTGCCTTACTACAAACCAATCCGCTCGTAGTAAGCTGCGCTGTTCGTAGTAAGCTACGCAGTCCTCGGAGTAGCGTTCTTTATTCTTTCAAAAGCTAACGGCACGCCGAAGACTACGCGCTTTACTGCGAACTAATCAGCGGATCATCCGCAATCGGGTGCATTCCTGCATCCTGTAATTGTTTCCGCAGTTTTTTGATCGCCTGCTTCAATTCCGCCATGCGTACCTCGCGCCCGGCCATGAGTTGCACCAATTGATTTAACTCGGCCGTGCGTTCGCGGACGCGCCCCTCCAATTCATCGGCATGGCGTTTAATTTGTTCATGCAAACGGGCATTTTCAATCGCCTGCGCCGCTTGATTGGCAAAGGGCAGCGCCAACGCCGCCTCCTCTGGCCCGAACGCGCCAACTTTTACGCTGTCAATGGATAAGTAGCCAATTACTGTTTCGCCAACCAACATAGGCGCGGTCATCCAGCCGCGAATATGGTCGCTGTCACCCCATGTATCAAATTGGGCGTGGGCTTGCGCATCAGCCAGATACATGGGTTCTTTTCGTTCTAATAGTTCCAGAAAAAAATTGTCATCTGATGGAAATGTTTGGTTGATTATTTTCTCTGGGTGTACGTACCCCTGAGCGGCAACGCCGCGCAGATGCTCATCTTCGTGCATGAAAATAGTAGCGCTGTCGTAAGGTACGACAAGAGCAAGCTGTTCCAGGATGAGGTTGAGGACTTTATCTAAAGAGAGGGAGGCGGTGAGAACGGCCGTAACCCTTTGCAGCGTCTCCAACTGTTGGGCATATTTTCGTAACTCCACCTCCACCTGTTTGCGCTCGGAGATGTCGAAAAATACAGCCACAAAATATTCCGGCTCCCCAAATTCAGTTGTCAATAAAGAGCAAATCAATTCAGCGGGGAAAATTACGCCATCTTTCTTCCTGACCGTCATCTCGCCGCGCCAGTGCCCCGTTGATAATAAAGCAGGCATGACTTCAGCTTCCAGCTTAACAACGCCGTCTTCGCTGCTAAATTCAAACATCGAACCGCCAACAACTTCTTCCTGGGTATATCCACTGATTTCCAAGTAAGCTGCGTTTACATAAAACACTTTGCCTTCAAGATCTGTTATGACAACAAGCTGACTGGTGGTTTCTATGACCTTAGATAGTTTTTTGATTTCATCTTCGGCCTGCACCCGTTCGGTGATATCAATCATGCCCGCGATTGCTCCTACATAATCCCCCACTTCATCGGTAATGGGCGCGGTTTCTATGGTTGTATAAATGCGCGCGCCATCTTTACGCAGAAATTCAAAATCATGCTGTTCGACAATACCTTGTTCGCGCCGTTCCAAATTGCGGGTGGCAATCGCTGCGCCGCGCTCATCCATGAAGGAAAACAAATGTTTGCCCATCATTTCTTGGGGGGTGTATCCCAACATCTTCGCCATGCTGGGATTAACAAAAGTTGTGTTGGCGTCCTTGTCAATCACCCAAATCCCTTCTTGGGCTAATTCCACCAACTGCCGGTACTTTGTCTCGCTTTCGCGCAGCGCTTCTTCTGCGGCCTGGATATTGTGGGTCATTTGGTTAAATACTGACGCTAACTGTCCAATTTCGTTTTTTGCAGATGAATCGACGTGAACCGGGCGTTTTCCGGAAGCGAGTTGTTGGGCCGCGTGGGTTAACCGTCTAACTGGACGGGCCAGGAAATAGCTAAGGGCCGCAGCTAAAATGACGCTTAAGAGCAGACTAGAGAACAGCATGAAAGTTCTTGGACTGGATTGACGGCGCATGAGGGCCAACGCTTCATCAACGGGTTGTTCAGCGATGACGCCCCAACCAAGCTTTTCGACCGGAGCATGAACGCCAAATACGCGCTCGCCGCTCAGGCTGTCGTATTCAGAAGGCGCTCGTTCGTTTTGTTCCAGCCCTCCATTCAGCAAATCGTCTACTTCGGGAATGGAACGGCCGTCAACCTGCGCCAACACCAAACTTATATCCGGGTGGGCGATAATGCGTCCTTGCCCATCCACAAGATAGACGTACCCCTTTTCGCCAATCTGGGTGGCATTAAGCTGTTCCAATAACGGCCGTAACGATAATTGCGCCGCCAACACGCCAATAACTTCCTGGCGCGCCCGATCAAATATCGGCACGGCAACCAGCAAACGCTGCCCCAGCCCGCTGATAAAATGCAAATCGCCTGCATATATTTCGCCTTTCATGGCGGTTCGGAAACAAGGCGCCTCATCCCACACACAAGGCGGCTCAACATCTATTATCGAGACCTGCGCCCGCTCCTTTCCCACAGCATCTATGATGGTAAGCGTCGCGATCTCTTGATGGCGGACTTGAAAGCGTTCCAATTCATAGCGAGCCGATTCCCAATCGCCTGCCCGCAACGGGGGCGAATCAGCTAACAACTGTAATAATCCAGTCTGGTTGTCAATCGCAGCAGTCAATTGTCTGGCGACGTTTTCGGCCTGCGCTAAATTGTTCCGTTGAATAGTGTGTAAGGTTTCGACGCGTATTAATTGGAGATTGTACGTTCTGAGAACGATCTGCGGCAAAACAGTGAAAACCAACACCAAGACCACGAGTTGAATCGTCAACCGCCGCCACCAGGGCAAAGAGGGAGGTTTAACCATCGTTATTCGTCCCCCGAGGCAGGTATCACTTCGGTGGCCAATGCCAGCATCTCATCGGGGACGACAATCCCCAACCGCTGCGCTGTATCCAGGTTAATAATTAACTCAATCCGATCAGGGATTTCGATGGGAATATTCCCAGGAGCCGTACCGCGCAGCGTTTTATCCACCATTCGCGCGCCTTGCCGCCCAATCAGATAGGCGCTGGGGCCATAAGCCGCCAAAATCCCCTGCGTCATTAGATCGCGGTAAGGGCTTAAAATGGGGATGCCAGCTTGCAGCGCGGCTGGAGCTATCAGGCTTTCTACTCGATCCAGAATTGGGCTTCCCGGCCCTAGAAGAATCGCATCGGCATCGCCTGGTTGCAACTCCTCGACCAATGGTTTCAAATCATCAATCGTCTGCAAAGGAATCGTTTGCACCTCCAACCCTATTTCCCGCCCACTCTCTTCCACCAAGGGCGCGCCTAGAGCCGATATAGAAACGTCAGGCAGATAGTATAGCAATATCTTATGGGTAGTTGGCGTCAGGCGAGCGAGTGTCTGAACCTGCTGAGAGAGCATCCCCAAGCGAAAACTATCAACTCCGGTTAAATTATTATCCGATTGCATCATGCTATCTACTAATCCCCGTTCTACTACGTCACTGGCGCCAACAAAAACAATGGGGATCATGCTATCATCGGCAGCTTTTTTGGACAAATCGGCTTCAATACCGCCTAATGCCACGATTAAATCTGGCTGTTCAGCAACTATGTCATCTACCATTTGCGCCAGTAAATCCATATCGTTATGGGCATTATGTATTTCTAGCTCGATGTTGTTTCCATCTATGTAACCCAGATCGGTCAGGCCATCTTGCAAGCCGGCTAATCGTTCCAGACGGGAATCACCAGAAAGGATAACGGCCGTGCGCGGCGGCGATTCGACGGGGGGGCGACAAGCCATCAATAAAGACGCCAAAAAAACAAACACGATTTTACGCATTGAGTCTCTCCAACTGCCGGTTATCAGTGGTCAAAAACAACTGCTGGACGCATCATAACATAGAGTTCAACGATTCATTACGACTAATGTGTACTATAACATAGGCGGCACGAATAATGATGGTTCAAACATCATCGTTTTGACCTGTCATTGCTCATGTTTGGGGGCAGGTTCGTAGTAAGCCACGTAGTCTGCGGAGTGGCGTAAAACGGTGCAACGGCGAAACGGCGCTCCGAGGACTACGCGCCTAACTACGAACGGGCCTTACTGCTCAGCCGAAATGGATTCGTAAACGCTGCTGATGGAAGCGGGATCGGCCGTAAACATACGCCCGCCAGTCACATCGGCAATGCGCGTCAAAACCATCGTATCCGCGCCTTCGCCAAAAGCGATGGGGAAAATCTTCACGCCATCAGCTTCGGCATTGGCTGGCAGGCAGGTCGCAAACATCTGGTTTTCCGTCGGACGGCCGATCGTATCCTCCCCATCCGACAGCAAAACAATGCCATACAAACGCGATTCGCCATTCTCTTCATCTTCAAACTGCATTTTTTGAATCGCTTTGGCCGCGTCGCAAACAGAAGCATAGAGAGCTGTGTTGCCATTAGCCAGCAGCTCGCTAACCCGTTTACTTAAACCCTCGACAACATTGCCGACTCGTTCCGGCTCTTGCAGCGTGTCAACAACGTCGCCAAAAATGATAAGCCCGACTTCATCATCGGGGTCAAGCCGTTGCAGGAATTCAACCGTGGCCGCCTTGGCTGTCTTGATTTTTTCGCCTTCCATGCTGCCCGACACATCAAGGACGACGTAGATGGTGGCCTTGCGTTTAGTAATGGCGAAGAGGTCGGTAACGGCCGTGCCAATCTCACTGCTCGGACTAGGCAGTGGGGCGACGGTTGAGGTGTTAACACGCGGATCGGCGCCATTGTCCAAATCTAGCGGCGCGTGGAGGGGAATATTGCTGTCTAACGGCCGTAAATAATTATCAATCGCCAACGCCTGCTGTTCCGGGGCTAAAAGATAGTCGCGGAAAATGGCCGCCGCCTCCGCTTGCTCGTCGCTCACCCAGTCGGCGTTATCCAAAATACAGTAGGGGTGGTCGGCCCAAATCGTGCCGCCAGATGGAAAGATGAAAGCCAGTGGGAAAGCCAGTTCATCGCCGCGTTCCACATTCATCTTCACCGTGTCCGCTTCCGGCACGGCCGCCGCGTGTAGATAGCTGGGGCCTTCACGGGCCATCAAATCGAGGAGGGCCGGGGCTTGCTTGCCATACTTGGACGTGTTTTGCTCCAACGCCCGCATCGCCTCTTCCACTTCCGGCGCATAAATGTCGGCGGCGGTTAGCGTGGATGTTTCCCCAGCGATGCCGTAGACGAAGCCGGTCATGGAAAGCAGGCCGGAGTTGGCGTAGGCCGGGTGGGTATGCCCAAAACGGAATTGGCCCCATTCGGGACGGCCGTAACTGCCCCATCCCTCCGGATCAGCCGCCAACGCCACAATCGTATCCCAGCCGATGGGCGTGTCCGGCCAGCCCAGCGCCTCGGCCATGGGCCGCCACATGGCAAAGCCCAGCGGCGCATAAATGGTGGGGGCGCACGCTTCGCTAGCGATAGGTTTGTTGTTGCGCTGCTGCCAGGCATCGTTGGCCTGGTCAACCCAGGAACCGTCGCCGGGACTCCAGGCAATAGGCTGCGAAGTTCCCTCTAAAATGGCATCTTTGGAACCGCCAGAGGTAACATGGCTCACCTCAACCACAATCGCTTGCCCGCCAGATGTGGTATGACCGCCGCTGTTAAAATCGGCAGCGACTTGATCCAGCCAGTTGCGTTTGGTGTTGGACGAGGCCAGGCTGACGAGGATGGTTCCTTCGGGGATGGGGGTGGCAACGGCCGTCTCTCCATCAGACAAAATTCCACCGCCATTATTGGCCCTATCTATAAATTGAAACGCAATCGCCCCGGCAATAATACACAGCGTAACCCCAATAATGGCAACAAAAATAATGCGGGTTCGTGACATGATTTCTCCTGAAATTATGTTTGTAGTAAGGTACGCAGCCGCGCTGTTTAGCGGCGGAGTACCGTTTGGTGGAACGCCACTCCGCAGACTACGTGGCTAACTACGAACGACTCTTTATGGCATATGTTGTTTGACGGCGGCCACTAATGTGGCAACCGTGTATGGTTTTTGCACAAATGCGGCCAAACCCTTGCCCGTAAATTGGCGAGTCGCCTCAATTTGATTATAGCCTGACGATAAAATAACGCGGACATGGGGGTCAATCTGGCGCAGTTTTCGGAAGGTTTCTTCCCCGTTCATTCCCGGCATGGAAAGGTCAAGCAACACCAGATCAATCTCGGCCATCCGTTCCCGGTAAAGCGCGATGCCTTCTACCCCGCCCGCGGCGGTAATAACGCCAATGTTTTCCAAATCTAAAATGTCAATCACCGCTTCCCGCACGGGGAGTTCATCATCAATCACCAGAACCAGGCCGACGGCCGTCTCACTTTCAGAAGTCGCATTAACGGCCGTGGGCAGGGCTGCCGCTGCCGCACTCGCCGGAAATAGCAGCTTGAAAGTCGAACCTTGCCCCGGCTCGCTGGAGACCAACACGCCGCCGCGATGACCACGCATAATGCCCAAGACAGCCGCTAATCCCAGCCCATGCCCCGTTTCCTTCATGCTGAAAAAAGGATCGAAAATTTTAGATAATGTAACGGCGTCCATGCCTTGACCGTTATCATGGATTTGCAAAGCGACATAATGGCCGGGCGCTAATTCATCGCCGGTATATTGCGTGTAACGGCCGTCTCTCGCACCCAATACTTCCACCCCCGTCGTCACCGTCACCCGGCCGGGTCTTTCCTCAATCGCTTGCGCCCCGTTAAGGATCATGTTCATCAACACCTGCTGCATCTGGCCTGGATCCGCCTCCACCAGGGGCAGCGCATCGGCCAAATTTGATTGAAGCTGCACATTTTTAGGGATGCTTGCCTGGAATAGGTGTAAATTTTCGGCGATTAAGTGATTCAAGTTAATGTGGCGCGTCTCAAAATGGCCGCGCCCCGAATAAGCCAACATTTGCCGCGTTAAATCAGCGGCGCGCTCGGCCGCTTTTACCGCTTTTTGAATATGGGGGCGCGCCGGACTTTCATCGCGCAATTTAACCTGAGCCAGCGAGGTCTGCCCCAACATTGCCACGAGCAAATTATTAAAATCATGGGCCACGCCGCCGGCCAATATGCCCAAACTTTCCGTCTTTTGCGCCTGGAGCAGAGCCTCTTCAGCCTGTTTGTGGTCGGTGATGTCTTCGCTTAGCAAAACCACGTTCTGCAAACGGCCGTCTTCATCCTTAATGTGATAAACCCGCGACCGTATCCATCGTTTGCGCCCCGGCAGGCCAATCTGAGCCGGGTCAAACGCCACATCGGGAAGTTCTACAACCTCGCCGGCAAAGGCGCGTTCAATCAAATCCATAATCCCCATCGCCTCGAATATCTTAGTTTTCAAAGGATTATATTGACCAATCACATCATCCGCCGCCGCGCCCCAGGCGCTCTCCCACGCTTTATTCACATCTAGCAATGTGCCATCGGGGCTGTAAACCTCAACGCCCACCGGCGATTCTTGCATCAGCCGCCGGAAACGTTCTTCACTGGCTCGCAACGCCGCTTCAGCTTGTTTCCGTTCTCTCAGCTCTTGCTGCGCTTCTTCGTAAAGCCGCGCGTTCTCCAGGGCGACGGCAGCGGCGTTGACCAATGGCCGCAGACGTTCCGCATCCGGCTGGGCAAAACTGCCTGTTTTCTGGCTATCTAATCGCAGCAATCCCAATACCTGGTCGTGCAGCGCAATAGGCATTACCAAATAGGAACGAATCCAACGGGTTTCTTCAAACGCGATCCAATGCGGATCATTGTATGTATCAGAAATAATGACAGCCTGCCTGGTTTGCACAGCACGGGCGTCAGGTTCAAATGCGGTCATGGGGCGCGGCGCAGCGGGATTGGGCACAAAGCCGCCAAACGGTTCGTAACCTAACCAGCCAACGGTACGCAGGGCGCTGCCAGACAATAAGGCGATATTAGCGGCATCATGGGCAACAATACGCCGCGACTGGCGCATAATCTCGTCGAGTACAGCTTGCCGATCGGTTTGGGAAGTGAGCGCTAAAATGACGGAAGACATGGTTTCAGCGCGCAGCCGCTGCTCTTTTTCAGCATCTAACAACTGTTCTCTTTCGGCTTTGGCTTCCTGACGTTGGGTTATGTCGCGGACGATGGCTTGTAAACGGCCGTCGGCCAATCGTTTGCTATTAATTTCTACCCAAATCAGCGCGCCATCCTTGCGGGCAATTTGGCGCACCATCATGGTCGGTTTGTTCATTACAATACTATCAAAGTTGAGAGGATGGCCGGTTTGCTCGCCTGGCGGGGTCAAATCCCCCATGCCCATAGTCAACACTTCTTCCTTGCCATAACCGATCATCGCGCATCCACTTTCATTCACATCAATAAAATCGCCGTGCTCGTTGGCAATGAAGATGCCATCAGCCGCCTGTTCCACCAGGGCGCGGTACACCCGGTCGCTGGTCTGCGACTGCTCCAAAGCCCTTTGTGATTTTTGCTGCCAGATGTGGAGGAGTAATCCGCTTATGCCGCCAAACAGGACAGGCACGGTGTAGCCAACCCAAGTCAGGGAAGTATTGAGCGCACGCTTTTGCCACGTAGCAAAAAGGCTGAGGATGGCGGCGCCGACTATAAAAGCGGCGGCGGCGCGTAAGAATAATTTAAAGAGGTCGTCTGATTGTTTGAACATGATTTTTGCCATTCAGGATCTGATCATCTAGCAGCTCGTCGGAAAAAGAATTTTTGGACGCAGATTTTCCTGATTAACGCGGATTTATGGCCGATTTCGGCCTAATCTCTATTCTTATCAGCGTTTATCTGCGTTATTCAGCGTCCAATTCCTCTTCTTCTGACTTCTCCGACAGCCTGCTAGCTTCTGCGCGTCAAAATCCAATCAATTGACTGCGGGAAGAGACGGTTTATGTGGGTAAACAACCAATCAAACAAGGTCACGTACACTTCGGTACGGCCGTATCGCACAGCCTTCACAATCGCATCCCCCACGCGCTGGGCCGGAATGCCTTGCAATCCAAACCGATTGCCGCCCGATTGGCCCAATTTCGCCTGACCGAACTCGGTGGCCGTCAAGCCAGGATAAACTAAACTGACGGTGATATTGTACGGCCGTAATTCCATTCGCAGCGTGCGGGTGATGAAGTTGACGGCCGTTTTGCTGGCTGAGTAAATACCGTTGTGGGGAAACGGCCGCTGCCCCACAATGGATGATACATTGATGATCTGGCCGGAGCCTTGCGCTTTCATGTGCGCGACGGCCGTTTGCGTCACCGCCAGCAGCCCTATTACATTCGTATCCAAAATCGTGCGTACATCGGCCAATGGCATCTCCGCTAACGCGCTGTGATGGCCCAGTCCGGCATTGTTCACCAGCACATCCAATCGGCCAAACTCAGCTACAGCCCGATTGACTAATTCCTGCGCCAATTGTTCATCCTGAATATCGCCCGGCACAACCAGCCGCCGGCCAGGAAAATCGGCCAAATCATCCACCAGCGCCGTCAATCGTTCGGCTCGCCGCCCCGTCACAACGACATTGGCGCCTAACTTTGCCAGGGAAACGGCCGTTGCCCGCCCAATCCCCGCCGATGCTCCCGTCACAATTACAACCAGCCCCGCAATCTCATTCGCCATTCATCACCCCCATCCCCCTATTCATCATTCACCGCCCCCCCATCAATCACGGCCCTTCGCCTTCCACAATTTTCCCCGCCGCACGCCACGCCTCACGCGCGTTCTCATACCCCATCTTATACAACTTCTCATGCCCTTCACGCGTGTAGCGAATAATCTGTTCCACTGGAATCACTTCATTCGGGGCTACAATCACCGGCTCCGGCAGCTCGCGATACTTTTCCTGCAAAATATCCGGCACGCCATCCTGATCCCTATCAACCAGATACGTTTCGTCACCGCCCAACTGCCGCCGCAGCAATGCATTCGTTGCCCGCAATCGCGCATTTTCCAATTCCAATCGCACCAGTTCATTTACGCGACGGAACATCTTCAAATCGGCCTGGAACGAAGCCAGCAACGCCCATTCCAGCGTCGTGCTGGCCGCCGATAACAAATTATGCGGTGGATCGCTAGGCGATTTTGATTGGTCGCCCCAAGGCGTCATAATCACCACCACAATCTCCTCAGCGCCAGCGTCAATGGCCGGCCCTAAAGGCGTATTCGCCACCGTTGCGCCATCCCAATATAAAGTTTCATGCAGTTGTGTGGCCGGGTAAACAATGGGAATGGAACAACTGGCAATAATGTGATCTAAGCCCAACGGTTCTTTTCTAATCTTACTGGGATAAACATCAGGGCTGTTACCAAACACATCCAGACGTCCCGTATTTACTTCCGTCGCCGTTACACGCAGGTGGGCAGCCGCCTCTGTCGAATTAATCCGTTTAAAATCAACCCAACCCTCCCGTTCTAACGTCTCCCGCAGCGGACTGGTATCCAATAAAAAATTGCCGTCCAGAGGATTAAGGCGCGCTTTTTGCACGTCGCGCGTTTGCAACCGCTGCCAGAGAGACCACAACGAACGCGCATTGTGCCCCGATGCCAACGCCGCGCCATTTACTGCGCCTATTGAAGTGCCTACCACCACATCCGGTACCCACTCATGCTCCTCCAAAAACCGCAGCGCCCCCACATGATAGGCGCCTCGTCCCCCGCCGCCCGATAAAACCAAAGCCCGCTTACGATTATCTGTTAGCATCGGTCAACTCCTTTTATTTATCTAACTAACCAATCAAAAAATGCGCCTCCTGCTTCAAGATTGCTTCATTGTTCTCAGCCATGCCCGGTGGGCGCACCGGTAGGACGATATGGAATTCACTGCCAGGCAAACGTTCCTCATTTTCTCCCGGCGATTCAACCCAAACACGGCCGCCATGCCCTTCGATAACCCCTTTGGCTATCGGCAAGCCCAACCCTGGCCCCGCACCCTTAAACTTAGTGCTGCCCGTCGAATGCAACTGCGGATCGCCTACACGAAAGAACTTCTCGAAAATCAATTCGTGGAATTTGGGATCAATGCCAATCCCCTGATCGGCCAAAACAATCTCAATATGATCGCCCAACGCTTCTTGCCCTGGAACCAGGTCGGCGCGCAGGGAAATGGCGCCATAATCTGGCGTATATTTAATCGAGTTGCCGATTAAATTGGTAAAGGCTTGTACCAAGCGCTTAAAATCAGCATTAATGGGGGGAACGGCCGTTAACCCCTGCGTAGTCCAATGAATATGCCGCTCCTTTAAAGCCGCCGACAAAGGCTCAACCGCCATTCGGATAATTGTCTCCAAATTCGTTTCCATAAAGACCATGCGGAACCCATCCGTATCCAATTGGCTGGCATCAAGCATCGCCGTAATCAAATCGTCCAAACGATCCCCTGCCCGGCTGATATGTCCCATAATCTCGCGCGTCTGTTCGCGGCTGAGGCTGCCCTCCTCATTCATCGCCTGTAGAATATCCGTGTACCCTTTCACCTGCGTCAGAGGCGTCCGCAGTTCATGCGAGGCGATAGTCACAAATTCAGACTTAACCCGATCCATAATCTCCAAGCGTTCATTTTGACGTGTCAAATCCACATTTAAATGGCGAATTTTGTCATTTTGCTGGCCCAACTCACTGTAAAGTCGCGCATTTTGCAACGCGACAACCGTTTGGTCGGCCAGAAGCTGCATCAATTCCAATTCGCGAGGCTGATAAGGGACGCCGGATGTTTTCGGCCCAATGGCAATAACGCCTTCCAAGTCTGTTCCCGCATGTATTGGAATATACACATCCATCGCCATTTCGTTCAGCCATTCGCGTACCGGCCGCTCAATGTCGGCATAATCCCGGTTAAAATCGAGTTCATATTGTAGCAATGGCTGCTGCTGCTGCGTTAACGATCTAATGAACAAACATTGGATTGGCAGCGTTTGTCTTTGTCGGACAATGCCGCCTAATGCGGGAATAGACTCGATTTTGTAACCATCCTCGGCGGTAGAAACCAACATGAGCGCGCCGCGACTAAACGTCAATAAATCACTGAGCGTTCCAACAACGGCCTGGGACAACTGCTGCATATCCAAGATTTGGTAAATAGCCTGACTATAATGGCGCACAACCTGGCTGGTGTCAACGCTTTCGCCCACCAAGAATTTGTAAAAAATTCTTTCGATTAGGCGACGAAATGGCGCGTAAAGGACAAGGCCCAGGGCGATAATGGTAACGGCCAGCCAGGGCTGATTGCGCGTTATCGGCTCAAACAACATGATGATTAAGGCCAGAGGCAAAGCGGAAAGGATGGCGACAAACGCAAAGCCGATAATGCTTTGAGACCGTGTCCGCACATCCACAATACGATGGGATGAGACGGCATAAGTCAAACCGCCGGAGCCAACAAATCGCAGGATCTGGCCCGCCAATGTTAAGCCGGTGTAATGAAAAAAGAGCAATGCTTCGCCAGTAAATGTTAGCAATAGGACAATGATCCAAAAAAGGAGACGATTGGCATGCCAGGGAAAAGATGTGCGGCGAAATTCGCGCCAGACGCGGCCCAATATGAGGCCGCTAAGCAATATCCAGGCCAGGGTGGTCAAGAGGTCGCTGAAACTGATCACGCGAGAGGTGTAGGGGAGATTGACGGCTTGATTGGGCAGGTACAGATCGAGCAGTAAGGTTGCAGCGACGGCCAGCCCGCCAAAAAGCAGCCACAGACGACGCTGCGACCAGTTGACGAAGACGGCCGTTGTCGCCCCCAATAACGTCGTGCCCATCAGCATTGCTTTAGCCGGTATGTTGGGGGGATATGCAATATCGCGGGCGAAGTAAACGAGAAATTCCCACAAAATGGAAACAACGAGAAAAGCCAGCAGCGTTTCTGTCTGCCGTTCTTGTTGTCCGCGCCGGGTAAAGGCGATGATAAGGAGAATTGTATACAATCCAGCGGCAATGGGGGGGATGAAGGTTGTGATTTCAGATAAATTCATGGGCTTGGTTTACTGTTTATACCATTTCGTCGCGCTATTGTAACGGCCGTACTTCCTCAGAGCAATTGCCATAATCGCCTAATAGCATAAAAGGCGCAGCTTTCGCCACGCCTTTCTGTCACCGTATCAGCGGAGAGGGCGGGATTCGAACCCGCGACCCCTTTCGGAGTACACGATTTCCAATCGTGCGCACTAGACCAACTATGCGACCTCTCCGAATGGATG
>JANTGY010000078.1 GCA_024762695.1 Anaerolineae bacterium | reverse complement strand
CCATCGGCATTGTCGTCGGGCATGAAGGCGACGGGTTGCGCCGCCTGGTGCGCCAAAGCTGCGACATCCGCCTTTATCTACCCCAGCGCGGCCATGTTGAATCGTTGAACGCGGCCGTGGCCGGTTCCATCCTGGTGTACGCGGCCTGGCAAGCGCGCGGTTTTCCCGCCACAGTCTAAATCCCGTATGCCGTTAATTTTGCCTGTAGTTGTGCGGGCGTGGCAGTCGCCAGATTTCCCCCAGTAAAGAAAATTTCTTCAGTAATTTCGACAACGGCCCACGCAGGCAGCGGTACTGCTTCCAAATCAGCATCCGTTTTTGCTTCAATCTCAGCTACAATCAAGCCGGCCAAATCGCCATCAAAGAGATCGATGCTAAATGTATAACCAGCGTTGGGGAACCGGTAACGTCGTTTAATCAATATGTGGCCGCCCAATTGGGATAAGAGCTTATATTCGGTCTGGTTGAGGTACGTGTTGGTGATGGTGGTGTGGGTGGTGGGTACGGCCGTTGGGCTAAATTTCTGGGTCAATTTCAAAGCTGTCACAGCCCCCGACTCATCAGTCATCCGGCGTAAGCGCAGACGGGTGTGGGGCAGGTAATAGTCGGTGATGAGGGTAAACGGCCGTTCTGTCAAGCCATCCGGCAACTTGTGAAGCAAAAAACGGCGCTCCCGCTCAATCCGCGCATACTTCATCTTGTTCGTCGTCATTTCCTTCCCCTAAAACAAAAACGTGATGCGCTAAACCGACTATGATTCAGGCATCACGTTTTAACCATCGCGTTTCACACGCTTACTTTTTCTGCATCTTTTTCCATGAATCACGCAGCGTCACCGTCTGGTTAAAGACCGGTTTGCCGGGCTTGGAATCCACCGTATCAACGGCAAAATAGCCTTGACGCATGAATTGGAATTGGTCGCCCGGCTTGGCGTCGGCCAAATCAGGTTCCAGCATGGCGTTTTCGATGATTTCCAGCGAGTTGGGGTTGAGGTTCTCGATGAAATCGCCGCCCTCTTCCGGGTTTTCTTTGGTGAAGAGAGTGTTGTAGAGACGCACCTCGGCGGGAACGGCGTGCTGCGCTGAAACCCAATGGATGGTGCCTTTGACTTTACGGCCGTCTGGCGACTGCCCGCCGCGTGATTCAGGATCGTACTCGCAAATCAACTCAGTAACATTCCCGGCCTCATCTTTCACTACCTCATTACAGGTGACGTAATACGCTCCCAACAACCGCACTTCGCGCCCCTGCGACAGCCGGAAAAATTTACGCGGCGCATCTTCCATGAAGTCGCTTTGTTCTACATAAATCTCGCGGGAGAAGGGGACGACGCGGGTTTCGGTGTTGGATTTGTCTTGCGGATGGGTGGGGACTTCAAACTCTTCCACTATATCTTCGGGGTAATTGGCGACGGTGATTTTTAACGGCCGTAGCACCCCCATCGCCCGCGGCGCATGCGCGTTCAAATCCTCCCGAATCGCATACTCCAGCATCGCCAAATCCACCACACTGTTGGCCTTGGCTACGCCAATCATATCGGCAAACCGGCGCATTGCCGCCGGGGTGTAGCCGCGCCGCCGCAAACCGCGAATGGTGGGCATACGCGGGTCGTCCCAGCCACTGACATACCCTTCCTGCACCAAACGCAGCAATTTACGCTTGCTCATGAGCGTGTACGTCAAATTTAGACGAGCAAATTCAATCTGCTGCGGCTGATAAACGCCCAACTGTTCCAACAGCCATTCATACAACGGCCGATGATTCTCAAACTCCAACGTGCAAATCGAATGGGTGATGCCTTCAATCGAATCCGACTGACCATGCGCCCAATCGTACATGGGATAAATACACCATTCGTCGCCAGTCCGGGGATGCGTGGCGTGCAAGATGCGATACAAAACAGGGTCGCGGAAGTTGATGATGGGCGAGGCCATATCAATTTTAGCCCGCAAAACGCGTGAACCATCGGGGAATTCGCCCGCCTTCATCCGTGCAAACAAGTCCAGATTTTCCTCAACAGACCGATCGCGGTAAGGGCTGTTTTTACCCGGCTTGGTCAGCGTGCCGCGATATTCACGGATTTCTTCGGCCGTTAAATCATCGACATAAGCTTTGCCGTCTTTGATGAGCTTGATCGCCCAATCGTAAAGCTGCTCGAAATAATCGGAGGCGTAAAAAAGGCGATCTTCCCAATCAAAACCCAGCCAATGAATATCTTCAATGATGGCGTCAATGTATTCCTGCTCTTCTTTGATTGGATTGGTGTCGTCGAAGCGCAAGTTGGTTTTGCCGCCATAATCTTCTGCCAGGCCAAAGTTCAGGCAGATAGATTTGGCGTGACCGATGTGGAGGTAGCCATTCGGTTCTGGTGGGAAGCGGGTATGGACGCGCCCTTCAAATTTGTTCGTTTTTAAATCCTCATCCACGATGGTGCGGATAAAGTTAGAGCTAGATGTTGAATCAGTCGTTGTCATGGCGACATCTCCGTTTTTTCTTATTTATCGTAAGCCTGAAAGTATATAGGAAACTGGCCGATGCCCCAATTTTTAGCCGTCAGTCAAAGTGTCGAGGACACTCGGTAAATCAGCTAAATTGTCAAGTAAAATCCCAAATGGGTGATCGGCAACGGCTTGCAAACACCATTGTGGCGTGTAGCTTGTGCGCAGGAGGATGAAGGGAATGCCCATCGCTAAGGGCATGGCTCCCGGCAAGGATAAGGTATCGGCTACAACGGCTAATTGGGAACCATCGGCCGCCGCCTTTAACAGGGCTTTGTGGTAAGCGGGACGACGTAAATCAATGACATGTTTTTCATTGATCCTCCATGTTTTCCCGCCGCCCAAGGCCGGATAGCGGCAAGGACAGTCGGGATCCATGTCATATTGGCGCGTGTCGCCAAGTATTTTGATTTGATGGGCCAACCCTAATGTGGTTAAGTGGCGTTTAACTTTATCGCCCAGGGAGTTGGTGAGGATGATGGGCTTCCGTTGGGGATGATTGATTAATTCGGTTAAAACTTTTTTGGCGGCGGGGCGGAAGGCAAGGGGCAAAACGGCCGAATGCCGGTGAAACAGCGCATTGGTGCAGTCAATCACAGGGTCGTACTCAGGATTGGGAAAAGCCGCTTGCACAGCCTGCAAATAATCGGGGTTTTCCTTGAGCATGGTTTGTATGGCCGTTGTGTTGAGAATAAACGCCCCTTCGTCGCAGTAAGAAGCCACAAGCCCATTAACTTCCCAGGAGTACTGATGCGGCGCTGCCTGCAAACGCGCGCGCGTTTCCTGAAAATCAATCGTTACTTGAACGTAAGATACGCCGAGAATCTCGTCCGCCAACGCTGAAAGAATTGCCTCAGCCAGGACGTCGGCTTGTTCTTCTTCCACCGTTAGTGTGCCGTCGAAATCAATGATAACTTTTAACATTAAATATCTGCCTTTGGCTGCCAAAGGGAGACAGTTTCAATCTGGAAAGCTTGGGGCGTCATGTCGATAGGCTGGACTTCGACCAAATTGTAGCCAGCCTGGGCCAATTTCTTGCCGTCACGGGCCAGGGCGGGTAAATCGCTGCTGACGTAAATGAGGCGGGCGGGTTTCATGGTCGTAATGGCCTGGATGACGGCCGTCTCCATCCCCCCCTCTGGATTAACCACCACAACGTCGGGAGCGGCGTCCAGCCAGGGCAGAATCTCTTCGGCCAATCCTTCATACAGGCTCACGTTTTCGCAATCTTGCAGGTTAACGGCCGTGTCCGCCGCCGCATCGGGATTCAATTCCACCGCGACGACCTGGTACGCTTTCTCGGCCAAGAAGGCTGTCAACATGCCCACGCCGCTGTAAACGTCCAGCGCCGTTTCGGCGCCGGTCAAATTGGCGTAGGCCATCACCGCATCCACTACCATCTCAGCCGCCGCCGGACTGGGCTGGAAGAAGCAGCCGGGCGAGACGCGGAAATCGCGCCCTCTGACTCGCTGCATGATGTAATTGTCGCCGATGAGGGAGACGGCCGTTTTATCAGGCAAAACCAACGCTACCGACACCGGAAAATCAGCCGCCAACTCCGGCGGTTCCACGCCATCTACTTCCAGCGCCGCCAACAGCGCTTCATCATCGCCCACGCGCAAAGTCAGCTTACGCAAACCGGGCAGTTCCAGGTCAAAATCTTGCCACAATTCTTGCAATCGGGGGTGAATGATGGGGCAGGATTCGATGGGGATGACCGCTTGTTCTTTTGGCGACCAAAAGCCCAGTCCGCCGTCGGGAATGGGGCTTAAGCTGACATCGGCGCGGTATTGCCAGGGCGAGGGGTTGGCTAAAACGGGCCGCACATTCACGTTGTTAAAACCGCCAATGCGCTGCAACTGATCGCCAACGACGATTTGTTTGTGTTTTAGCTGGGCGTCGTAGCGCATGTGCTGGAAATGGCAGCCGCCGCAGGTTCCAAAATGAGGGCAGCGGGCTTCTACCCGATCCGGCGAAGGCTCCAAGACCTCTAGTAGATCGGCGCGGGCGAAGTGGCGTTTTTCGGTCGTTAGTTGGGCGCGCACAGTTTCGCCGGGGATGGCAAAGGGAACGAAGATGGGACGGCCGTCTTCATCGCGCCCCATCGCCGCCCCGCCGTGGGCCATGATGGTGAGTTGTAGGGTGAGTTCTGTCATTAAAAGTGGGAGATTGGAGATTAGAGACAGGAGACTGAAAGCTATTCCAGTCTCTAATCTCTGGTCTCCAATCTCTTCTAAATTCGCCCAGAGGCAATCAACATCGTAAACGAGGCGATAAACCAATGGATGAGCCAGGGATAAACAAAAGATTGCGACTGCCAGGCGATAAAGCCGAAGCCAATGCCGCCAAAGATGGTGCTGAGCGTTTCGATTTCCGGTTTGCCCAGGTGCATAAAAGCGAAGGGAATGGCTTGAATCATGATGGCCGGCCCCGGCCCTAAAATGCGGGCCATGCCAAATAGCAAAAAGCCGCGCCAGATAAATTCCCAGCCAAACAAGTCTACGCCGGTGAGGTAGATGAGACGGGCGACTTCTTTAGGGGCGCGGGCTTCGTAATAATTTTGCATGGCTGGAGTGCGGGCCAGATACCAAAGAATAAGACCCATGACGACAGCGACGACGGCCGTCCAACCCAATCCTACACGCCAATTGCCCCACTGAAACCCGTAATCCGACGGCGACTCGCGGAACAAAAAGTAAATAATCAGCATGGGGAGGATGAAGTAGTAAATCACCCGATCATATGCTTTCAGGCTGGTGAGCTTATGCCCATAGTAGTCGAGCATGGGCACAATGGTTCCCAAAACGATGAAAAGCACGAGTTTGAGGTCGAAGGTCACGCCGCCGACGGTTAGTTGTCCCAGATTCATGGCGCGTTTCCTCATGGCGCGGGCGCGATGCCGACGAGTAAGGTCAATCGTTCAGTTCCGGTGTTCTCAACGCCGTGAATGACGCCGGCGGGCGCCCAGACAACCTCTCCAGCCCCAGCGGTAATTTGTTGATCGGCGAGTTGGAAACGGCCGTTTCCCTCAACTACATAATAAAACTTATCCTGGTCGGCATGGTCGTGCGGTTTTTGAATCTGGCCCGGTTCGAGGCAGTTAAGTCCTAATAACAGCGCGTCGCTGCGAAAAAGCGTTGTTTTGTAGAACTTTTCCGCCTTAGCGCCAACATGGTCGTCTATTCGTTTGATCAAATCCATAATTCTCTTCCTATGTTGATGACTGATTATAACAAAAAAACGTGCCCGGTAACGGAAACCAGACACGTTGACTTGACTACTGTGCTGTATCAGAAATTAAAGGCTATACAGACTGGGCAAGCTCCACCATATTCTGCAAGATGCGCTCGATTGCCATACTGTGGCTGCAAACGCCGCGCGAAGCAAAGAAATCGCAGTCGCAATGCCACTCACCCTGGTTATATTCAACGATATGCGGATCTTCGTTATTATCCCCTTGAAGACGGACGCGCAAAGATTCAAACTCGATGCGGTCGGCGCGTTCTTCGGCATAAATTTTAGCCTTTTCAATTTTACTGATCATCCCATAGTCCATAAGGTTTGTACGCTCCTCTTTAGAATTAGATGCCTCCTCTCTGCCGGGAGAAGGTTCAATAAATAAACTTATCCTCTAAACAAAAACGCACGCAAAAAATGCGTGCGCTTATCGCTTTAGTTAGTTGATGGCTGCCTCTTTTTTCAAGAATCCGCTCATGAATTTAGTATACTCCACATCAATTATGTGTCAATGGAAAATATTATGCGTTAAGCCCACGTTATCTTAACGCTTATTTTTGTCTAATCGGACGCTTGCGGGATGGCAAAGTGGAAGGTTGTTCCCTGTCCCAATGCGCTTTCCACCCAAATACGGCCGTGATGCAATTCCACAATCCCCTTAGAAATAGACAATCCCAAACCCGTCCCCGTCGCTTTACGGATATTGGGGTCTTCAGCCCGGAAGAACTTGGTAAACAACTGCTTTTGATCATCTTCCGAAATGCCGTATCCCTGGTCGCGCACCGAGCAAATTACCATCGGGACGGCTGGCATCTCCGGCTCTAAGGCTACCTTGTCCAGCCACACCGAAACAAACGCATCCGTATCCGGCGGCGAGTATTTACAGGCGTTGCTGAGCAGATTCGTCGTTACCTGCACCAAGCGTTCCTTGTCGCCCATAACTAGCGGTAAATCGGACGGCAAGTCCAGGTGCAGATTGACGTTTTTTCCTTCGCAGGGGCCGCTTACAATTTGCAGTGTATCGCTGATGACGTTCGTGAAAGACACCGGAGCTAATTCAACGTGCAAATGCTTGGTTTCGATGCGCGAGATGTCGGTCAAATCTTGAATAAGCTGGCCCATGCGTTTGATGTTGGCGGAGATAGTTTCCAGAAAATTGCGCTGCTGCTCGCTTAAATCGCCGGTCATTCCGGTCAACATCAGGTCGGTGTAGCCGCCGACAGAGGTCATCGGCGTTTTTAATTCGTGCGAAACCATCGAGACGAATTCGGATTTGGCTTCGTTGGCTTCTTGCACTTGTTCGTATAGCAAGGCGTTGGCGATGGCGACTGAAGCATGGTTGGTTACGCGCACGGCCGTATCCAAGGTTACGCTATCAAACGCGCCTAACTTGTCGCCCTCAATAGCCAGCGCGCCCATAAGCTGCTGTTTATGGATGATGGGAACCGTCATTTGTGAATGCGTAGCGAAATTGAGGCTGTGGTAATCTTCTTCTTCATGCACATTGCCGGAAACATGCGCTTCGCCCGATTTGAGAACCCGGCCAATTAAGCCAGTTTCGAGCAAATTGCCGTTGACGGCCGTCGGGTCAAAATCGTCGCCATACCCGCGCACCGCACGCAGCCGGGGGCGCTCGCTGTGCGCGTCAATCAACACAATAGCCCCCGCCGAACCGTTGCAAATCCGCAAAATCCAATCCAATGTCAAGCCCAGCACATGATCCAGATCGAGCGTCGTGTTCAAATCGCGGTCAAGCTGCTGCAGCAAAAACAGCTCGCTCACCCGTTCTTGCAGCGCTTTATCTGTTTGCTCCCACAACCGCGCATTTTCCAGGGCAACGACAGCCTGACCAGCAAATGCGGTCAACATCTGTTGATCTTCTTCATCAAAAGGCACGCCGTTTTGTTTGTTGATGAGCTGCACGACGCCTAAAACGGCATTTTTGCGCAGTAGCGGGACTGTCAAAATGGATTCTGATCGAAAATCGGAACTGGCATCAACCTGATCAAACCAGCGTTTATCGTCTTGCACGCGATTAACAAGCACCGGCTTCCCGGTTTGCGCCGCTGTTCCGGCCAGCCCGGTGCCGATGGTTAGCCGCGTGCCCAATAACCCTTCGCTGGCCGGCCCGCGTACCACGCGGAACTCTAGCTCGCCTGTGTCTTCGATGGTTAGCATAAATGTGCCCGCTTCGGTTTGAAGCAGTTCAATTGCCTTATCTAAAATCAGATCAAGCAGAGGTTCTAATTCTAATGTGGAGGCTAACTGGGAGGTGACCTGGTTGATGATTTCTAGCTGTTGAGCGCGGCGTTCTAGCTGGCGGCGGGTTTGCAGGCGGTCAAGGGCGACGGCCGTTCGGTCGGCAAAAACGCCAAATAATTGTTCCTCGCGCCGCAGCAATGTCAGCCCCGGCTCGCCGTAGAAGGTGTGCAGCGCGCCCAGCGTGTCGGCGCCGGCATTCAGCGGGGCGATGATCCAGGAACGGCCGTCTTCATCCTCCGTCGTCATCATTTGGCCTGTTTCAATCACTTGCAAAATGCGTGGGTCTTGCACGGGTTTGTCTCGTCCTTCGCGGTCGAGCATCCGTTCCCCTTTTTCCACGCAAAAAGCGGGATAGATGCGTCCTGTATCCGGTTCGCGCCAGGAAACGACAAAGTTGTCCAGTCCCAATAACCGCTCATAGTTTACATAAGCCAGTTCGAGCAAGTCATCAAATTCGATGGTGAAATTCAAATGCTGTGAGAATTGGCTCAACAAATCCAACTCGGAAATGCGCGTTTCCAAACTGCGAATCACATTGGCTCGCTCTAAGCCGATTAACGATTGGTCGGCCAATGAACTGATGTATGATAATTCAGGCTGGCTAAAATGCTGCTTGTTCGGTTTGGGTGAAAAGGACAGCAGCCCCAGCAGATCACGGCCGTTATTCATCGGCGCCAGCGCCGCCGCCTTTAGCGCGGCAATCGTGTCATGGTGTTGGCGGAAGGTGTTGGGCCAGGCTCGCTCCTCGGCCAAATCAATGACGTTGGTTTGGGCGCGCAAAAAAGTAATGACTGGTGAATTCATATCCAACATCACGCTGCCGCTGTCTTTGTAATCGCTGTAGCAGCTCATTTTGTTGTCGGGCAAATAAAGGCGGGGGGCTGTGCCAGGGACGCCTAATGCGGCGTAACGCAGCAGCATGGTGGCCACCTGGTCGGCGTGAACGGCCGTTGTCAATTCCCGGTTATACGTGCGCAGCAAATCGTCAAAAGCCATCGGCTGCCGGAAAATCGTCTGCTCCAACCCGCGCTGCAGCCTGTCGCGCAGCGGATCGACCATCAAAACAATTAAGCCCACAAACGCGGCCAATAAAATTGGATTGTTGAAATCTAAAAATTGGGCCAGAGCCACACGCAAACTGCTAACCAAAACAATCAGGACAATCACAACCAAAGCCGTCAACAGACGGGAAGCTAACCCGCGCCGTAAAACAACATCCATGTCCAAAAGTCGATAACGAACGATGGCATAGCCAATCACCAGCGGATAGATCATGACTGGAGGCACGTAAAACGCTTCAGTCAGCCAGGAAAAGTGAATGGAAAGCGACGCCAGGCCGAAAAAAGCAATTAAGGGGCCAAATGCCAATGCCGCGCCCAACAGTATCAATCGACTTTGCTGCCGCGCCAACGGCGAGGATGATCGAAGGCCGCGATAGGCCAAAATAGCCAACGCCAATGCCAGAGCGATCCCGTTGAGTCCATAAGCAACGCGCCAGGGGATGGCGTAGGCCCAGGGGTCGGTGGGATGATACAGCCACAACTGCGCCCAGACCATGATGGCCAACCCCGGCAGCAGCGCCAGCCATTTCAACTGCGGACGCCGCTCAATGAGCGTAATTTCATAGGGAAATATGAAGACGAGCAAAATGTTGAAACTGCCAAACAAAGGCATGGCAATTAGCCACAAGCGAATGAAACGCTGCGTGGAATTCATGTCGAACAGCGCGCCGACGGCTAATGTGCCCAGAGCCGTTAGCGCGGCGAATAACTGGGCCGCTTCGGCATCTGGCCGCATGCGGAATGTCCAGCCGCCAACCAATAACATGAATACGCCGACCAGATACAGCAGCCAGAATTGATTCCAGATGCCAGCCCCACCCAAACGGCTTAACTGAATCGTAACCTCGCGCTGCGCCGGCGCGCCAACGGCGGGCGAGAGGCGAGAGTTCACGGGTTGGGTTAGGGTAAGCGTTACTTCATCGCCAACGGCATGGGTGGACAGGATGTCTTGCACGGCGGAGGGGTCGGAAACGGCCGTGCCGTCAATTGCCAGCAAGCGTTCCGGATATTTGATGGGGGGATCAATCTGTTTGCCCGGCCAATGGCTTTCGGCAATATCGCTGGCGACCAGATTGGGATCCATCAAGAAACCCAGGAAGGGCGTTTGCGCCCAACTTACAGCGACAAAGGGCAGCGCCGCATAAACGATGACGCTTATAAGCAAAATGGCGGTCACAATCCCTATGCGGATTTGGTTAATGCGTTCTTTTGTCACTTAACTGACCTTGAGCATGAAGACCTGAACTTTCGGGGGAGATCGGGAAAGGTTCTTTTTATGATTCTCAATAATATCCGTTACTACTGTGTGCCTACATTTGCTAATAATAAATGATTATTGAACTGATGTCTATCCTCAACCGCTTTATTTTGTGGTTATTTGGTCATGGAGTCAAGCAAATTGGCGTGAAATCCGTATCTCTCTAATAGTTCGTCAGATGAGCCGTAAATTGTTAAGATTTCATCACCCATTGAATTATTTCCAAGAAAAGGGGTTTAGCTGTTATGAAACAAACCGACATTATCATTGTTGGCGGCGGAATTGTGGGGCTGGCGACGGCTTACAATCTCACCAAACAATATCCTGACAAAACCATTACGATTTTAGAGAAGGAAAACGAGTTGGCGTTCCATCAATCGGGGCGCAATTCGGGCGTTTTGCATTCCGGCATTTATTACAAACCCGGCTCGCTTAAGGCCAAGAACTGCCGTGCCGGGAAGGTTGAGATGGAGACGTTCTGCAGCGAGGAGGAGATTGATTACAATCTTTGCGGCAAGGTCATCGTGGCGACGGATGAGAGTGAATTGGGGGCGATGCAGGATATTTATGAACGCGGACAGGCTAACGGCGTGACTTGCGAGATTATCGGACGAGAGCGGCTGCTGGAATTGGAACCGCACGTGGCTGGCATCAAGGCGATTCATGTGCCGGAAGCGGGGATTGTGGATTATAAACAAGTTTGTCAGCGGTTTGCCGACCATGTTCGGGCCGGGGGTAATCAGATTGTGACCGGGGCGAAGGTGGTTGGGATTGAAGAAAGGGGAGGGGAGGTCACGGCCGTTACTCCCCAAACCGAATACACCGCCCACTACCTCATCAACTGCGCTGGGATTCATTCCGACCGCGTTACCCGTATGTCCGGCAGCGAATCGCCGGCTCAAATTGTCCCCTTTCGCGGCGAGTATTTTGAACTGAAGCCGGAGGCGTGGCATTTGTGCAACGGCCTCATCTACCCCGTCCCCAATCCTGAATTTCCCTTTCTGGGCGTCCATTTTACGCTGATGATTTCGGGCGCGGTGGAGTGCGGGCCGAATGCGGTGCTGGCGTTTGCGCGGGAAGGGTATCATTTGACGGATGTAAACGGCCGTGACCTCTGGGAAACGCTCACCTACTCCGGCTTTCGCAAACTGGCCGGGCAATACTGGAAAACCGGCTTAGGCGAGATGTGGCGTTCGGCCAACAAACGGGCCTTCGTCAAAGCGCTGCAAAAGCTGGTTCCCGCCATCCAAGCCGATGATTTGGTCGCCGCCCCCGCCGGCATCCGCGCTCAGGCGCTTTTCCCAGATGGCAGCATGATGGACGATTTCGCCTTCCAGGAGAGCCAACGCATCCTCAACGTCGTCAACGCCCCGTCGCCTGCCGCTACCGCCTCCATCAGCGTCGGTCAGGCCATTGTAGAGAAGATGGCGGCGCATTTTGATTAGAAAGAAGGAACACAGAGTTACGCAGAGAAGGCACAGAGGAACACAGAGAGGAAAGAATGAGAAAAAGAGAGGGGAAATGAGGATAAATGAGGATAAATGAGCTGACGGGGAAAATTATTGGTGCGGCGATTGAAGTGCATCGGCAGTTGGGGCCGGGATTGCTGGAATCGGCTTATGAGACTTGCTTGGCCTATGAGTTAGAACAGATTGGGTTGACTGTCGAACGTCAAAAACCGCTCCCCATCGTTTATAAAGATATTCATTTGGATCACGGCTACCGGATTGATTTGTTGGTAAATCATAACGTCATCGTTGAGTTGAAAGTCGTCGAAGAAATCACAAAAGTTCACGAAGCTCAAATTCTCTCTTATCTCAAATTTTCAGGTTGCAAGATCGGTTTGCTGTTAAATTTCAACGTCACCATGCTCAAAGATGGCGGCATCCGACGCTTCATCCATTAATAAATCTCTCTTAAACTCTCTGAGAATCTCTGTGTTTCCTCCGCGTATCTCTGTGTAACAAAAAGGAGTAAAATGACAAAATCACTCAATAAATACAGTTCACGCATTACACAACCGAAGTCGCAAGGGGCGTCGCAGGCGATGTTGTATGGCACGGGGATGACTGAGGCCGACATGAACAAGCCGCAGGTGGGCATCGCCAGTGTTTGGTATGAGGGCAACACCTGCAACATGCACCTCAACGATTTGGCGGCCAAAGTGAAGGAAGGCGTCACTGCCGCCGGGTTGGTGGGGATGCGCTTCAACACCATCGGCGTCAGCGACGGCATCAGCATGGGCACGGATGGGATGAGCTACTCGCTCCCCTCCCGCGAAATCATCGCCGATTCCGTCGAGACGGCGATGGCGGCGCATTGGTACGACGCCAATGTTTCCCTGCCCGGCTGCGACAAAAATATGCCGGGCTGCATCATGGCCATGTCGCGGTTGAATCGGCCGTCGCTCATGGTTTATGGCGGCACGATTCGGGCGGGCTGCCTGGGCGACCTGAAACTGGACATCGTTTCCGCTTTCCAGAGCTACGGCGAATTTATTGCCGGAACGATCAGCGATGAGGAGCGGCGGGCGATTGTGCGGAATTCTTGTCCCGGCCCCGGCGCGTGCGGCGGCATGTACACGGCCAACACGATGGCTTCGGCCATTGAAGCGTTGGGGATGAGTTTGCCTTACAGCGCCTCCTATCCTGCCGAATCACCCGAAAAAGAGGACGAGGCGGTGCGAGCGGGCAAGGCGATTCGCATTTTGCTGGAGCGCGACATCAAACCGAGTGACATCATGACGCGGGAAGCGTTTGAGAATGCGATGACGGTGGTGATGGCGTTGGGCGGCTCGACGAATGCGGTGCTGCATCTGCTGGCGATGGCGC
>JANTGY010000077.1 GCA_024762695.1 Anaerolineae bacterium | reverse complement strand
CAGACAGAATTAAGGTGAAATCATGTCTTTACGACAACGATCCCTTCTTGACAAGGAATTAAACGATTTAAGAGACAACCTTCTACGGTTGAGCAGCATGGTGGATACAGCGATTGAACGGGCCATGCTGGCGCTGGACGGCCGTGAAGTGGCTTTGGCCGAGCAAGTCATTGCCGAAGACAACGAAGTCAATCGGCTGCGTTACGAAATCGAAGAATCAGCCTTGCGCGTTTTAGCTACCCAACAGCCGATGGCCGGGGATTTGCGCTGCGTTGTCGCCGCCATCCACCTTGCCGTTGAGTTGGAGCGTATTGGCGATCATGCGACTGGTATCGCTCGTCTGGTGACGCGCATGGAGGGCGAGGCTGAGATTGATACGCTGCACAAGCTCCCCAAAATGGCAAAACGCGCCCGCCAAATGGTACAAATCGGCATCACCGCTTACGTGAATCGCGACGCCGACGCTGCACGAGCGATGATTCGCCGCGACGACAAAATTGACAAGCAGTACGGTAAATTATTTCGTGAAACGCTGGAAGAGATGCGCGACGACGATTATATCCGCCGCGCTACTTACCTGTTGTGGGTCGGCCATAATCTGGAACGCATCGGCGACCGGGCCACCAATATCGCCGAGCGGGTTATTTTTATGGTGACGAATGAGTTTGTAGAAGTGATGGATGAGGTGGCGTAACGGCCGTTCGGGAAACGGCCGTCTCCCTTTTCAAATGAATGACCAACCGCTGATTTTGCCAAAATCAGCGGTTTTTCTTTTATCGATCCCACGATGATTACGCGTGATTACGCCCCGCGTTTGACAATCAAGCAGAATCTAATAAAATTTTAATCTACCACACCCACGTGGACCGTACACATCTCTATTAGAAGGAGGTGAGACGATAGGAAGAGAAGAAATCAATAAAACACCCCCCTTGATTTTAGGAAATCGCTATGAATTAGCGTATAAAGTTTTGTTGCATAAATTCAACAACATTCTCTACTAGGAGGAGAACCAAATGAAACGCACAATTTTCCTTGTATTAATTTCCATTCTCATGGTCATGGGTTTGGCGGCTTGCGGCGGCCAAGCGCTGGAATGCACCGACGCCATTGGTTGTGTCGAGATTGCTCCCGACGATCCCATTCTCATTGCATCCTCGCTGGTTATTTCCGGCCCTAATACCGACCTGGGCCTCGACTCCCAATACGGCGTCGAAATCGCCATTGATTTCCGCGGCGAACTGCTCGGCCACGCCATTGAGCTGCAACCCGAAGACGACGGCTGTAACGCCGAAGGCGGCCAAACCTCGGCCACCAAGATCGTCTCCAACCCGCAAATCATTGCTATGGTTGGCACAAGCTGCTCCGGCGCCGGCGTCCCCGCCGCCAAGATCATCTCCGACAACGGTTATGCGATGGTCTCCCCCTCTAACACAGCCCCGGCTCTGACCGATCCGGAACTGCACGAAGCTGGCTACCTGCGCACCGCCCACAACGATAAAGTTCAGGGCCGTGCCATGGCCGAATACGCCATCAATGAACTGGGCGTTACTAAAGCGGCCGCCATTCATGACGGCGATCCCTACACCGAAGGTTTAGCCAGTGTGTTTAGCGAAGCCTTCCAGGAATTGGGCGGCGAGATGGTTGCTTTTGAAGCGATTGACGCTAATGCCGACGACGTCATCGCCCCATTGACAACGATTGCCGCAGCCGGCCCGCCGGAATTCCTCTACTACCCCGTCTTCATTCCGTTGGGGTCGCTCATCACCAAGCAGGCCCAAGAAGTTGACGGCCTGGATGGCGTTATTTTGGCCGCCGCCGACGGCGTTCAATCCCCCTCCTTCCTCGAAGCCGCCGGCGACGCCGCCGAAGGCATGTACGTTTCCGGCCCCGACCTGGGCTTCGGCAATGAGACCTACGACAAGTTCTTGGCTGCCTACCAGGAAAAATACGGCACCGAACCAACAGCGCCGTTCCATGCCCATGCCTTTGATGCAACCAATATGATTTTGGACGCGATTGAAAAAGTCGCTCAACAGGCTGACGATGGCACATTGTTGATCGGCCGTCAGGATTTGCGCGATGCGTTGTTCGCCACCTCCGGCATGACCGGCATCACCGGCACCATCACCTGTGACCAATACGGTGACTGTGCTGATCCCAAGATCGCCGTTAGCCAAGTTCAAGGCGCAGATTTCGTCAAAATCTGGCCCTAGATTAAAACGGCCTGTTTGATTAGGTTATGACATAGAATAAGCTTCGGCAACTGCCGAAGCTTATTCTATGTATTTTCTTTTCTCAGGATTTATGGTTAGGCATTCGTATCATTTCGTAATTGAGCCGCTTCATTGGAGCAAAAGATATGTCGCAACGTTTTAAAGACATTGATTATATTGGCGTTGTTTTATGGCTGTTTAGAACAGCCATTGTCGTCGTTGTGTTGTGGGGAACAATCTCCAAGCTCTTTTTGGAACAGGGGAACGCTTACACAACGATTGATTGGATTGACTTCCTCATTGCCGGATTGTCACAGGGGAGCTTGTATGCGCTCATCGCTCTGGGCTACACGCTGGTTTATGGCGTCTTGTTTATGATTAATTTCGCGCATGGCGAATTTTTTATGTCGGGTACAATGACGGCAACAATTTTTGTAGCCTTGCCGTTAAGCTCATCGGGCTTTTTAGATGCGAACCCGATCTTAGGCATGTTAATTATCATTATCGTCGCCATGCTGGTATCTGTTGGGGTCGCATTGTTGACAGAGCGGGTGGCTTATCGGCCGCTGCGCCGCGCGCCGCGTTTGGTGCCTTTGATTACGGCAATTGGAGCCTCGTTTTTCTGGCAATACTTTTTCCGTGGCCTGTATGGGTCAACACTGATTCCTTTTCCTGAACTACAAGTATTGGTGGGAAAATGGACTGTCTTTGGCATTGAAATCCTCAAAACGCGCGCGGTTGTCATGGTCGCTTCGGTTATTATGCTGATTGGTTTGTACATTTTTATTATGCGTACCAAGACAGGCACGGCTATCCGGGCGGTGGCGGAAGATAAGGATATTGCCGCTTTGATGGGCATTGATGTCGATCGCACGATTTCAATTACCTTTGCCACTGGCGCGGCGATGGCTGGCGCGGCGGGCATCCTTTACGGCATGGTTTTCCGGCAGGTTCATTTCTTTATGGGCTTTGTGCCGGGGATTAAGGCGTTTACGGCGGCCGTTTTGGGCGGCATCGGCAGTATTCCGGGCGCAGCTCTGGGCGGCTTGTTCTTGGGTTTAATTGAGGCAGTCGGTCCCCCCCTGTTTTTGGAAGGGCTGGGCATTCCGGGGGCGCATCAGCTTAAGGATGTGATTGCCTTTACGATGTTGGTGTTGGTGTTGATTTTCCGTCCGCAAGGTATTGTTGGCGAGCGGCTGGCCGAGAAGAAGGCGTAAGGGGTATAGCGATATGTCATCACAGTTGGATTTACGCAATACCGCTCGTGTTGGTTTGTTGGCCGGCGTTATTACGCTGGGCGTTAGCGCGGTCGGTATGTTGGAAAGTTTTGATAAGCGCGATTTGATTATTGGATTGCTGACGCTGGGGCAGTTGCTCTTGTTTAGCGCGCCGTTTGCTGCTGGATTTCTGGTAACGAGGGGCGAGGACAAGGTTGATACTGGCGAGGCTGTTGTGGGTGGCGCGGTGGCGGGGGCGTTAACGGCCGTTCCCCTCATCGCTCTCATTCTACTCACTCTGGCCGCCCCCAATATCCGCAATTCATTGGTAAACGTCTCGCCGGAGTTGATTAGCCTCTTATCCTTGGGCGCCAGCGAAATCGTTGGCAGCCTGTTGTTACTTGTTGGCATGGCCGTTTTGGGTGTGGCTGGGGCCATGTTCCATGTTCTGCCCGATGCCATTCGCAAACCGTTGATATCTGGCTTAGGTTGGATGTTGGGCTTTGCTATCTTATCCGAAGTGTCGCTCAACATTTTGCGCCCCATCCTGGGACGCGGGTTGATGCGCGCCCTTTTTGGCACGAAAGGCATCACGCCCTTGCTGGCGGCCATCATCTTTGTTGTCGCCATTGGCTTGACCATTTGGTGGAGTAAAGGCGGGCAGCAGCGGTACGAAGACCGTAAAGCGGCCATGTCTGAAGAGCAACGCAAACAATCGCGGCGGATATCTATCGGGGTCGGGATTGTGTCGCTCCTCATTCTGCCCATTATTTTAGGCACTTACCTGACAGAGGTAGTTGATAATGTCGGCCTGTTCATTTTGATGGGGCTAGGGTTGAATATCGTCGTCGGGTTCGCCGGGCTGCTAGACCTGGGCTATGTCGCTTTCTTTGCGATTGGCGCCTATGTAATGGGGATTCTGACTTCTCAAGGCGATTTGGGCATTGCCGGTATGTCGTTTTGGCTGGCGCTGCCGATTGCGGTGGGCGCTGCCGTTTTGGCTGGCGTCACATTGGGCATCCCCGTCCTCCGTATGCGCGGCGACTATCTGGCCATTGTCACCCTGGGCTTTGGCGAAATTATCCGCGTCCTGGCAACCTCTGACCTGTTGAAACCGTACATCGGCGGCGCGCAGGGGATTTTGCAGATTGGTAAACCGACTATCTTCGGCTTTGAAATGGTCAAACCAATCCATTTTTACTATCTGATTTTGGCTGGCGTGGGCCTGGCTGTCTTTGTCGCTTCGCGCCTGCGCGATGCACGGCTGGGGCGGCAGTGGATGGCCTTGCGCGAAGACGAAGATGTGGCCGAAGCGATGGGTATCCATCTGGTCAGCACCAAGTTGCTGGCCTTTGGCATTGGCGCTGCCTTTTCAGGTTTAGCCGGGGCCATTTTCTCGGCGCGGTTGAGTTCGATTTTCCCCCACAGTTTTAATTTACTCATTTCGATTAACGTGTTGAGCTTGATTATTGTGGGCGGCATCGGCAGCTTGCCGGGAGTTGTGGTGGGCGCGCTGGTTTTGGTGGGACTGCCGGAGCTGCTGCGCGAGTTTGCCGAGTATCGTATGTTGTTGTATGGCGCATTGTTGATTGCCATGATGATTGCCCGACCGGAAGGATTATGGCCCTCGCCCATCACAAAGCGTGAATTTCATGCCGCTGAAGAAGAGGAAGCATTGGGAGGCGTACAATAATGGCTCTCTTGGAAGCAACGAATGTAACGAAACGATTTGGCGGGTTAACGGCCGTCAACGACTTCACTTTCACCGTCGAAAAAGGGGCTATTGACAGTATCATTGGCCCTAATGGCGCCGGCAAGACCACCTTCTTCAACTGCATTACTGGTTTTTACCAATTTGAAGAAGGCGATATTGTGTTTAATGGGAACTCGGTGAGCGGCCGTTCCACCGACCAAATCACCCGCATGGGTATTTCCCGTACCTATCAAAACATCCGCCTCTTCTCCCAAATGACGACCATCGAAAACATTCTGGTGGGCATGGAACCGCAACTACACACCAGTTGGATTGGCGCCTTGTTCCGACTGCCCTCTACCGTCAAAGAAGAATCTGATGCGCTGGATGAAGCGCGCCGGCTGCTTGAATTTGTGGGTTTAAAGGGCAAAGGCGATGAAATATCGCGCAACCTATCTTACGGTGACCAAAGACGGCTGGAAATCGCCCGTGCAATGGCCGCCAAACCCAAGCTTCTGCTGCTGGACGAGCCAACCGCCGGGATGAATCCCCGCGAAACGGCCGAAACCACCGAATTCATCCGCCGCTTGCGCGATGAACTGGGCATCACCATTCTCCTTATCGAGCATGATATGCGCGTCGTCATGGGCATCTCAGAACACATTACCGTGCTAGACTATGGCGCAAAAATTGCTGAAGGCGGCCCATCGGCTATTCAAAACAACCCCAAAGTGATTGAAGCCTACCTGGGACGCGGGGCGGCAGCCAGCGCGACCATCGAACTGGAGAACTAGAGGAGCAACGAGCATGGCTTTACTGGAAGTCAACGACATTCACACCTATTATGGCAACATTCATGCCTTGAAAGGCATCTCCCTGACGGTTGAAAAGGGGGAGATCGTTTCCCTCATTGGCGGTAATGGCGCCGGAAAAACGACCACGTTACGCACGATTAGCGGATTGATTACGCCGCGTTCTGGCGGGGTTGCGTTTGATGGCGCGGACATTAGTCAATATCGCGCCCACCAACTTGTTTCCAAAGGCATAGCGATGGTGCCTGAAGGGCGCGGCGTTTTTGCCCGTCTCAGCGTGACCGAGAACCTCAACATGGGCGCTTACCATCGCAATGACAAAGACGGCATCGCTGAGGATTTAGAGAAAGTTTTCCAAATTTTCCCCCGCTTGAAAGAACGACGCACGCAGGTGGCCGGTACGTTAAGCGGCGGCGAACAGCAGATGTTGGCAACGGGTCGCGCGCTCATGTCGCGGCCTGATTTGCTGTTAATGGATGAACCTTCGATGGGGCTGGCGCCGGTTTTGGTGGAAGCGACGTTTGAGACGATTGAAACCATCAACAAAGAAGGGACGACCATTTTGCTGGTGGAACAAAACGCTCATATGGCCTTGCAAGTGGCTGATCGCGGTTATGTGCTGCAAACGGGTGAGATTGTTTTGAGCAACACGGCGAAGGAATTGCAGAGAGACCCGACGGTGCAAAAAGCTTATTTGGGTATTGAATAGTTGATACGGCTCTGCCATTTGGCAGAATGGAACGGATAAAACGTAAAACGTAAAACGTGATGGACGCTTTACGTTTTACGTTTTATTTTTTTATGAAACTGAGGCTGTTGGCATTTTTCTTTTTATTAATCTTATCTGCCTGCGCTGAACCGGATTTGGTTTGCAACGATGCGTTGGGCTGTGTGGCGATTTTACCCAATGAGCCGATTCGTATTGGTTATTTATTGGCGGAGTCGGGACCCTCTGCTTTTTTGGGCCAGGACAGCAAGGGGGGGATTGAGATAGCTATTGAGGACCGTGCGGTTGGCTTGTTAGACCATCAAATTGAATTGGTTGGCGGCGATACGGGCTGTAATCCGGAGCAGGGGCAGGCGGCGGTTGAGGCGTTTTTGAGTGACACGGCCGTTCTGAGCATAATCGGCGCCAACTGTTCCAATGTTACCAAAGCCGTAATGCCCGACATCCACGCGGCGGGCCTAACGATGATTTCCCCCTCCAACACAGCGGCGGGTTTGATGGCAGACCAGGTGTGGTCAGGCTCTTATGCCCGAACTATCTCCTCAGTTGGGAGGCAGGCGGAGATGGCGGCGACATTTGGTTTGGAGGCATTGGGCGGGCAAACGGCCGTCACCCTCCATGATGGCAGCGAGTATGGCCGTAATCTGGCCCAAACCTTTGCTGAAGCATGGCGCGATGGGGGCGGGATTGTCATTTTCGAGCATGAAATCGGTTTTGGACAGACCGATCTAAGCGCTATCTTGACTGATCTATCTTTCAACACTCCTGATGTGCTGTATTTACCTTTGTTTGAACCAGAAGCCAACTATGTCGTCAATTCCCTGCGCCAAACGCCGGGGTTGGGCGGAATCGCCTTGATTGGCGGGGAAAATTTACTCGTTTCCACTTTTCCGCAGAGCGCAGGGCAAGCGGCCGAGGGGATGTATGTGACCGGTACGGCCGTTACCGGCGCCGCCTACGACCTGTTTCTGGTTAAATGGGGCGTCAAATATGGCGACGCGCCGCCATCCATTTATCATGCCCATGCTTACGACGCGGCCAACATCTTGTTGACGGCCGTTGAAACAGTCGCCCAACAAAGCCCCAACGGAACCTTGCTCATTGGACGGCAGGAACTGCGCGATGCCATCATCAATACGGCCAATTTTCCGGGGTTAACTGGCAACTTAACTTGTAGTCCTGCGGGGGAATGCGCTTCTGGCGAGGCGTTGGGCATTTACCAAATCACCGCCGAAGAGATCGCCGGTAATTTTTGGCCGCCGCCGCTCGTCTGGCAGCCGCCCCGTTAATTTGCAGCGCCTTGCCCCCTTCATCCCCCTTGCTATACTTGCCGCATGAAACGATTGCTACTATCTATCCTGGCAGTTCTGGTGATTGGGTTGATTGGATGCCGGGAAGCGGAGCCGGAAACGGCCGTTCCCCCCGTCTCCCCCACCGCAACCATACCCGCCGTTCCCACCGCAGTTAGCCAGGCGCGCGACCGCGACTTCATCGTCATCGCTACCGACGCGCCCAACGTCCCCTTTGCCGATTTTGACAAGTTTGGCAGCGTCATTGGTTTCAACAATGATCTGATGGCCCGCATCGCCGCCATCGCCGATTTTGAGTACGAATTTGTCGTTACGCCCAACGAGGGCGTGCTGGACAACCTCATTTCGGCTTCAAACAATGATTTTGACGCCGTGATGTCCAGCCTCGTCATTCCCGAAGAACCCCAGCCCGGCGTTGCCTATACCGTTCCTTACCTGGAAATTGGGCAAGTGATTGTTGTATTGGCGAACGAGGGCCAAATAAATGGCGTCGGCGATATTCAAGCGGGAACGGCCGTTGGCGTTCCCGCCCGCAGCAGCAGCGCCGAAACCGCCCGCGAAATTCTGGCAATCAACGAAGCCGACCTGTATGAGTTTGATACGTCAGCCCAGGCCCTACAAGCCCTCATTGATGAATTAGTCGGCGCCGTCATCATAGACCATTACACAGCCGAGCATTTTACCGAAGCCTTCCCCGAACAACTGAAAATCGTTGGCGGCGAAGGGAGGGCCGCCTGGCTCAGCCAAAAGCGTTATGGCATTGCTGTGCCCGCCGCCGATGAAAGCCTCCTGGAACGTCTCGATCAAGCCATCGCACAGGCACAGGACGACCAGACTATCGAACGGCTGACAGTCGCCTGGCTTATCCCTGCCGAGAGCATCAGCGCCGGGGAGTCGCGCGTAGGCACGCCCGCCAGCGAATTCATCATTGGCATAACCGGGCAGTTGGCTGATCTTGAGCCGTCCAACGGCCCCGATTTGATTAGTTGGGAAGTTAAAAATAATACGATGAGCGGGCTGTTTACGATTAACAGTTCCAATCAATTGGTTCCGATGTTGGCCGCTAACCAGCCTGTCATTAGCGAGGATAAGCTGGAATACACGATTAGTTTGCGGCGCGGTTTGCGTTTTCCCGATGGCAGCGAGCTAACGGCCGACGATGTGCAGTGGTCTATCATCCGCTCGGCGCGATTGGGTAGTTTTTTGGTCAACAGCTATCTCAAAGATGCCAATGAAGACAATTTTGCCGACGAAGACGCGGTGCAAATCGTCGATCAATACACGGTCAAAATCATTTTGCAAGAGCCGACGGCCTTCTTCCTGAGTTTACTGGCGACGCCGCCTTATTACCCGGTGAGCAATGAATGTTATGCTGAAACGGCCGATCCGCTAAGCACGTGCGGCGGTATTGGGCCTTACACCATCGTCTCTTGGGACAATGAGCGCATTCGCCTAAAAGCCAATCCGGAATGGCCGGGACGTCCGTCGCCGGCATTTGAAAATATCCAAGTGCGTTTTTATGCCGACGCAACCGCCATGCTGCGCTCCCTTACTGAATTCCAATCCATTGATATGGCTTGGACAGGATTACCTTTTGCCGATTTTAAGACGTTGGAATCATTAGATGTGGACGGCGATGGAACAGCTGATTTTGCCAATGTAGAAGGGCCGGCCATCTTCAAAAGCTACGTCATTTTTGACCATGACACGCCGCCCTGGAATAATCCCAAGGTGCGGCGGGCGTTTGGGCTGGCGGTGGATCGGGACGCTCTGGCTGAGGAGATATTTGGCGGCAGCCGCCAATCGCTTTTTAGCCCGGTGCCGGATAATGTGCCCGGTCATCAGGCGGTTTTGCCGCAGCGCAATTTGGAGCAGGCGGCCGCATTTCTGCTGGAAGCGGGATACAGTCCCAGTGTGCCATTACCGATTACGCTGCATTATTTGAACGACGGCCGTTACACCCCAATGGAAGAAGATTACGCCAACGCGATTAAAACCCAGTTAGAAGAAACCAACGTCTTCATTGTCACGTTAGAAGGCGCGCCCTGGGAAACGTTCCGGGCGCAAATCTCACAATGCAACTATCCCGCGTATTTAATTGGCTGGCCCTCGCCCGGTCAACCGGTTAATTATCTGGATGCGACTAGTTGGACCGATTTCTTCATCGAAAACACTGACAGCGGTTTTTGCTCCAACTACGAAAGCGCGGCCATGACTGCTTTAGTGGAGCAGGCAAATGAGGAATTGGACACCGCAGCGCGTCTGGAATTATACGCCCAAATCCAGCAGTTGTGGGCGGAAGAACTGCCCACGCTCGATTTAACGCAAGAACAGCGTTACGCTACAACACTCTCTAAAGTGGAGAATGTACGAATTGACGCTCTAGGCTTGCTCCATTATGAAGTTTTGACGAAAGGGGGCGGGTAAACGCGTGGCAGGTGGCAGGTAAATTGTACTTGCCACCTGCCACTTGTAAGCGTTGCTAACGCGCTTCTTTCCGTTTAGCGCGGGGGCCGACGACGCGCTCGGTGCCGTCGATAATGCGTTTGATGTTGGGCCGCAGCGCCCACACGACGATGCCGGCGGCAATGAGGCCGCCGACGAGATAAGCTGGCGTCGCCCCAAAATCAGCATAGCCAAATACGTATAAAACGACAAAAACTAGAGGAATAATAGCTGCCATCGCCAAAGAAGCGACGGAAGCCATCCCCACTCCTAGTAACAGCCCAACCATCACAATAAAGCCGATGGGGAACATCGGCCACCAAATCGCCGTTGCCCAACCGATGTTGGGGCCGGTTCCGGCCCCGCCGCCAAATTTCAGGAATACCGACCAATTATGGCCGATGACGGAGAATACGCCGGCGGTGATGAGCATCCAGGGCAGCCAGTTATCGGGGGTATGGCCGCTGAGGATGAGTTTGGAGAGCCAAATGCCCAGCGCTCCCTTGAATACATCGCTCAATCCGGTGGCGACGCCAACGCCGACGCCGGCGGCACGCAAGGAGTTGGTGCCGCCAGTACGGCCGCTGCCAATCTCGCGCAGGTCTTGTTTTTTAACCAGTTTGACGTACAAAAAACCAAAGGGGATGGCTCCGCATAAATACCCGATCAATCCGGCCGCTAGAAAATATAGAATGATTGTCATGTTTGTTTTCCTCTTTCTCTCGCTATTTTTCCCGCTTGATGCACAGGTTAAAACACAAAACGGCCGTTACAGTTACACTGCAATTTCTACCTCATCTACACGGCCGTCTACAATGGTGAAGGCGCGGATAGACGGCCGTTCCCGTTTGCGCAGCGACACAATCAACTGAAGCGTATCCGGGTAATAAGCTTGGGCGATGTCGGTTGGGGAGGGCGTCTCCGGGCCGTTGGGATGAGAATGGTAGATGGCTAGCATCTCCCAGCCGCGCTCTTCAATTTCCAGCATGGCGGCCAACTGCTGCTGTGGATTCATCTCGTAAACCGTTGCGCTGTGTAACCTGTTTTCAATCGGGTAAACCTGCGTTACCTGCCCGTCTTGTCCGGCCAGAATGCCGCACGCTTCCAGCGGATATGCGGCTTGTAGATACGCCAGGAGTTGGTTGAGGAACGGCCGTTTTATCTGTAAAACCTTCATATTCGCAAAAAAATACCGAATTGGTCATTTAACCAATTCGGCATTACCTTCAAACGAAAAGATGTATCGAATCGTTTTGCGCTTGCGGACTAGTCCATCGCGTCGTAGCCAGGGCCATCCGTGAAGAAATCGTAGTTCGGGGGAATGTCCTCAGTCAAATCCAAGACCTCGCCGCCGGCCAATTGTTTGGCGTTCAACAGCTTAACCTCGTGACCGTCCACCTCGCCTTCAAAAGGTGCGCCATCGGGCAGCAGCTCTTTTGTGTTGGCAATCCAAAGGCCAGCCGGCGCTTCGTAATCAAACGGTACTTCTTCTTCAGGGAAGATCGCTTCGTAAGGACATTCAGGCACACAGGCGCCACAGTCAATGCAGGTGTCTGGATCAATGTACAGCCAGGGCCATTCTTCTTCTGGCTTGCCCAAAACCATACATTCTACGGGGCAAACATCTACGCAAGCTGTGTCGCGCAAGCATAATCTGGTAACGATATGAGTCATGGGAAATCTCCTTATTTTGGAAACATTATGTCGCCAATAAAGTTAAAGTCTAACTGGCTGCAGAATTGGCTCGGGCCAGATAGGCACATTCTAGCCAGTGTGTAAAACTTTGTCAATAAGGGTTGGAATGATTGGATCATTATCCAGTCGTTTACTAGCGTAAAATAAAGCCGCGCCGCAGCGAATCGGATGGATCAATCAACAGGTCGTTACGTCCAGTGATGTGCGCCTGGCCCGTTACCTGGGGAATGACGGCATCGTAGGGGCCAAATTGGGCCGTATCCACCGCCTCGCCAGTAAACGTTGTGCCCAGAATGCTTTCGACGATGAAAGGCTCGTGCAATTTTAGCTCGCCGCGTGCGTAATGGAGGGCTGTTCGTGCGCTGACGCCGGTTCCGGTCGGGCAGCGATCTACTTCACCGTCGGCAAAAATGCAGACATTGCGGCTGTGGTGGGCCGGATCGTGGGCTGCGCCGACAATGATGGTTCCGTACAGAAAGCCTAAATCGGGGGCAAAGGGGTGATGGATGGGCAAGCTGCCCATAACGGCGCGCTTGACGCGCATCCCCACGTCAATGAGTTGGCGGAAGTCGGCAGCGGCCAACCCCACACCTAAATCTTCGGCGCGGCAGAAGGCGTAAAAAGCGCCGCCAAAAGCGACGTCGTAGCGCACTGGGCCAATGCCGGGGACATCTACTGTTTCATCCATTGCATAGACGAAGGAGGGGACGTTGTGGAAGGAAACCTGGGCGACACGGCCGTCAGCATCACGTTTAGCATAAGCCGTCACCAGCCCAGCGGGCGTATCCATTTTGATGACGGGATTGTCGCCAGGCATGTCGATCAGGCCGGTGTCTAGCCCCACTTTGGCCAGGCCAATGATACCATGCCCGCACATGGTGCTGTAGCCTTCGTTGTGGAGGAACAAGACGCCTAGATCGCTAGACGGCCGTTCCGGTTCCGTCACAATACAGCCATACATATCGGCATGGCCGCGCGGCTCCCACATCAACGCCGTGCGTAGATGGTCGAGATTTTCGCGGGCGTAACGCCGCTTTGCCAAAATGGTATCGCCGGGCAGCGTGGGATAGCCCCCGGTAATCACGCGCAGCGGTTCGCCCGCCGTGTGCGCGTCAAT
>JANTGY010000076.1 GCA_024762695.1 Anaerolineae bacterium | reverse complement strand
GCCGCAGCGCATCCAGCCATTGTTCGGTTCTGGGGTTGTCCTGCCAATAGGGGACGGTGGGGTAGCTGGTGTAGCGGGGCGCGGGTACGTCGTATTTGGCCAGTAACTCAGTTCGGTTCATTAAACAATCCTTGAAGCGTGAAGCATGATTGGAAGTTGGTCTTGGCTCCGCTTCGTATTCTCATGATGTGAAAAGTCGCCAAAATCTATCATAATTCATAGCAAAAGCTAGTAAATCTATACATTCGCTAATAATAACGAAGCAGTTTTATGAAGAAAGTGACAAATGGCACAATTTATTTGTACGGATGTCATATAGACGCTATGACATTGTTTGCAGCGGACGAGATGGGCAAAGAAAAAGAGCTGACGGCCGTTACGCCATCAACTCTTCAAAAAACTACCAATCGAAATGGAGAGAAAGTTATTCGCCGCCCTCCGCAGCCACGCGCGCGGCCAACGTGCGGCGCACGTAATCTTCCACCAACAGCAAGCTGCTGCCGGCATGTTTAATTGTTTGCAGCAGCGAAGTCATCGAATCCACTTCTTCAACCTGCTCGTCCACAAACCATTGTAAGAAATTAACGCTGGCGTAGTCATCCTCTTCTTTGGCGATGCGGACAATGTTGTTAATCTCGTTCGTCACCCGAATTTCCTGCTCCAACGCAAACTCGACGGCCTCCGCCGCGTTGTCGAAGCTGTTGCGGAAGCCAGACATGTTGGGAATGAGAGGTTTAGCGCCAGTTTCTAGCAAGAAATGGACGAATTTCATCGCATGCTCCCGCTCTTCCAGCGACTGTTCGTAGAAAAATGCAGCTAAATCAGGCAACGCTTCTTCGTCGAAATAAATGGCAATGGCGATATACTGCTGAGAGGCGCCAAATTCGCTTTTGATTTGGGCGTTCATGGCGTCTACAACCTTCGGTTTAATAATCATTTTTTCTCCTTGTGTTTACTGGATCATGGCTTATGCTTTACTTGTGATTATAGCAAAAAATTGCGCGGTTGATATGAATTTAGCGGCTTGATCGGCTATCTGGATCAATCAAGCGCGCAATGTGGCCGTCAGGCGCAGAGGACGCATGAGTAATTCTAACGCGGATTGGATGTCGGCGGCGACGACATCGGCGGCCATGAGCGCGACGGCGGCGGCTCCCTCGTCTTGCAGAACGGCAATGCCCAGGGCGGCCTCCTGGAGCATGAGTTGGTCGTTACGGCCGTTTCCCACACAAACGCATCTCTCTATCCCCAACCCGCGCACAAAATCCCGCTTGGCTCCGGCCTGGTTGCCAGCGGGGAGCACGTTGAGCTGGCAGGGAATGCCGGCCAGATAATCGGCCGCTTTGCCAAATGTGTCGGCGGTGACGACATGCACCGTTAGCTGCTCAGCCAATTTTTCCAATCGCTCACGCACGCCGAAGAGCAAACGGCCGTCTACGGCCAGCGTCCCGTTATAATCCAATACCAAATGTTCCAATTGCAATTCCCCATAACCAGGAATGTTAATTTCAATCATCGCTTCCTCTTTCTCCTCGTATACTATGTTCGTAATAAGGTGCGTAGTCGCGCTGTTCAGCGACGAAGTACCGTTGGATGACGCCACTCCGAAGACTTCGTGGCTAACTACGAGCGGGCAATAATATCTCCTTCTCCGCGTAACTTTGTGTCCCTACGCCCCTGCCGAAATGCCCGCCGTATAACCGCTGGCCCAGGCCCATTGGAAGTTGTAGCCGCCGATACGGCCGTCTACATCGCAAACCTCGCCGCACAAAAATAGGCCGGGACAAAGGCGGGATTCCATTGTTTTCAGGTTGATGTCGGCCAGTGGAACGCCCCCGGCGGTGACTTCAGCGTAATTGTAACCGCGATGGCCGGCGATGGGCAGGGGAAGTTGGGCGACGGCCGTTACCAACGCTTTGCGCTGGCCGCGTGTCATTTGGTCGCCGCGTGTGGTCGGGTCAACCGGGGCAGCGGCGCACAAGGCGGCAGCCAGCCGGTCGGGGAGAAGGGTGCGGAGGTAGGAAACGGCCGTTTTCCGTCCCAAATGTTGCAATGCCCCGTCCAACGCCTCAGCGCTCAACTCTGGCAGCCAATTGATTGTCAAATGCGCCGCCGGATCATCGAATTTGGCGGCAAGATAATGGCGGCTCATGTCCAACACCGACGGCCCAGACAAACCAAAATGGGTGCAAAGCGTCGAATCGGTGAACGCCGTCAACTTTTTGCGGCTGCCCGACCACAGCGTCAAAGTCGCCGGCAGTGTCAGGCCGCTTAAAGCGCGGATGAAGTGGCCTTTGGGCAGCGTCAGCGGAACCAGCGCCGGGAAGATGCGCGGCGTCAGCGAGTGGCCCAGCGCTTTTGCCAGCGCATAACCATGCCCATCGGAACCGCTTTTGGGGATGCTTTGGCCACCGGTCGCCAAAATCAGGCATGCGGCCTGCATATCGCCCCAGGCGCCGCTGACGCAGAAGCCCGTATCGGTTTTGGCGACAGTTTCGACGCGGTTAGGGTGATGGATGGCGACGTTGGATTGGTGGACGGCCGTTAACAATCCATCCAAAACTGTGCGCGCCTTATCGGTGACGGGAAACAGCTTGCCCGCCTCCTCCCGCTTCAATTCGACGCCGATTTCGCGGAAGAAGGCGACGGTTTGGGGCACATCGAAGCGACGCAGGACTTTTTTGATGGCGTTGCGCGATGAACCGGCGTAGGCGCTGGCGTCCACGCGATCATGGGTAACGTTGCAGCGACCGCCACCGGAAACAAGGATTTTGGCCCCCAATTTACGTGCCCCATCGAGGATGGTTATTTGTCGGTCAGGGTAAGTCCGGGCCGCCCAAATCCCGGCCATCAACCCGGCGGCTCCGGCCCCAATGATGAGAATATCTGTTTGATCGGACATGAAGGAAATTATAGCTGGGCAGGCCAAAAGCGCTTGTGAATGGCCGCCCCCTCCGCTTCTAAAATGGGGCCGACAACCGTGATGGGGCGGGGACTCTGCGCGAAGACCTGGCGGCAGGGAATGACAAAATCATCCCCGGCGATTTGTTGCAATGTTTGAGCGGAACAGCCGTAGGTAACGGCCGTAATTCCTGCCCAGTAAATCGCCCCAGCGCACATGACACAAGGTTCGGTAGAGGTGTAAAGCGTGCAATCAGCCAAAAAATCAGCGTCGAATTGGCGCATGGCCTGGCTGACGAGGTTGAGTTCGGCGTGGCGCGTGTGGTCGTGGTTGGTATTGACGGTGTTGACGGCCGTTAACGCCACCTCTCCATCCTTCACCAACAGCGCCCCAAATGGATGGTCGCCATTTTCCACCGCCTCGCGCGCTAACTCAAACGCTTCTCGCATAAATCTATCTTGCTTTATCATCATCAATTTCCAAAACCGCAAAGAGCGCAGAGGGCGTAAAGAATGAAAAGGAAAACATTGCGTTCTTCGCGCCCTTTGCGGTTAACTTCTTAACTATTTTCGACTTCAAAAACGTGGGAATGGAGGTTGGCAATCCACTGCTTCCCCTCTTGAGTGACACGTAAATAGGCCAACGCATCCTGAATATGGTCTTGAACGACGCCATAATAAAAACGGGTAAATTTGCGCCGCATATCGCCGGGGCTGTCGTAGCCAATCGCTTCATTGGCTCCCGTTTCCACAAATTCGTAATACAGCGCCGGGATTTTGCGTAAATAATTGGGATCGCCCAACTGTCCGATGAAATCGGCCGCCCGTGCCAGGCCGCCATAGCTTTTGGTATCCTTATAAAAATCATCGTCGGGGATGGGGAAGCGGGTCATTTCGATGTAGGATGCGACCAGTTCAATATCCACAATGTTTTGCAACTGGCCGCCAAAGCGCTCGCGGACAAAGAGCTTGCTGCGATTGACGTGATAAGGGGTCAGCGCAGCGTCGGTTCCTTCGGGGGGAATGGGAACCGTCTCGTCGCCAATGCCGGTGGCGAAACGGCCGTCGCCATCCTGACGGCAAACCCCCTTGACATACCCAATATCGTGGCACAACAAAGCCACCATAAATTGCAGCCAATCCTGGGGCGAAATGCCGCCTTCGCGCAAATGCTTGCCTTGCAAAATGGCCTGGCCGACCAGCGTTACCATGATGGTATGCTCGATATTGTGGTAAAGGATGTCGGTGTTGGCGATATTCTCCAGAGCTAATCGTCCGGCCCATTCGAGAAAATTACCCAACTCTGGCTCCATGAGGCCATACGTTTGCTGATAGGCCTCCTTCAACTCCTTCACAAAATGCTGGATCAACAATTTCTGTAAATTGAGCATAGCGTCATTATAACATATGAGGCAAGGGGTTAGGGCGCGCTCATGGCGCAGCGGAAACCGAGGTTGGCGCGCGCGACTGTGGGATCGAATGAGCCGCGCACCGTAACGGCCAGTTCGTCTTCTTCGGAAAGCCAGGAGCCGCCCCGTAGGGCTTTGAATCCCCCTTCCAACGGGCCGCGCGGATTCGTGTCGGCAATTTCAAAGTAATAGCGGGGATCGTACCAATCGCCAACCCACTCCATGACGTTACCAGCCATGTCATATAAGCCGATAGGGGAACGGCCGTCCGGGTAACTGCCTACGGGCGCTGTGTCTTGATGTCCATCATTCGTCTGCGCGTCTCGTTTCTCACGCGGGCAGTTGGCATCGCAATAATTCAGTTTTGTCCCATCAAAGGCATCGCCCCAGGGATAACGCAGTTTTATAGCCTGAGCCGGGTCGAATCCGGCCGCCTTCTCCCACTCTGTTTCTGAGGGCAACCGCGCCCCGCGCCATTCGCAAAAGGTCAACGCATCGTACCAATTCACCTGAATCACCGGATAATCATTGTAAGCCGGGTCGCCGTAGTAGGAGTCATGATAGGTTGCTTCGCTGCTGTGGGGCGGGTTGCAAACGCCGGCGGCGACGCAAAGCGCATATTGGGCGTTGGTCACTTCCGTCTCATCGATAAAAAAGGCATCCACGCGAATCAGTTGGGATGGTTTTTCGTTGTTCTCCCCATCGTCGTTGCCCAGACGGAAAATGCCGCCGGGCATGTACAACATGCGCGAGCCGGTCTCGGTGATGAACGGCTCTGGCGTGGGCGTGGGCGGGATGGTGGGGATGGGCAGCGGGGTGGGCGTTGGGGCCAGCGCGGTAAGCGCGGCAACGACGGCCGATTCTATGGTCGCCGTCGCCTGGGCTTCGGTCACTTCCGGTTCATTCAGGTTAAAAAGGGAAAGTCCGGCGAACACGGCCAGGACAACAGCAAGCAAACCGGCCAGCGCCCAGGTGGTGCGGCGTTCTATTTGGCGACGGGTGACGACGGGGCGGCGCGGCGGGGGGAGAACGGCCGTTTCCCCTTTAGGCGTTCGTCTGGGTTCCGTTATTTCAGGAACCGGATGGCCGATGGGACGATTGAGCGCTTTGGCAAAATCAGCCGCTGTTTCATAGCGGGCGTCGGGCCGCATGGACATGGCTCGTGTGGCGACCAGCGACAGGTAAGGCTCTACATCAGGATTGACTTCGCGGGCGGGCAGCAGTTCGGCCAGGCCGCTTTCGCGGCGCAGGGCGTCGGGCGGGATTTGGTCGGTCAGCAGGGTGTACAGGGTTGCGCCCAAGCTGTAGATGTCGCTGACGGCCGTCGCCTCAGCCTGCGATTGCTGTTCCGGAGCGGCGTAGCCGCTGCTGCCAACGGGGATGCCCAATCCCGGCAGGCCGGTATCCACCAGAAACAGATCGCCGGACGGCGTGAGCCGGATATTGGCCGGTTTGATGTTGAGGTGGGGTTGGTTTTGCTCATGCAAATAAGTGAGCGGTTTTTCGATGGCTTGCAGCCAGTTGATGATGAGATCGGAAGGGAAACGGCCGTACTGCGCCAACAAACTCGCCAAATCCACCCCATCTACATACGCGCTGACCAAATACTGCCCTGTACCCTCCAATGCAAAATGATCAAGAACTTTAGGCAGTTGTGGGTGTTTTAACCGACTTTGTCGACGGGCTTCAGCCCGAAACAAGCGCTGCGTTTCTGGCGATGGATCAAGATATTCCTTCACCGCTACATCTTGCGCCGCCTTTACGTCCCAGGCGCGATAAGTAGCGCCGCGCGCGCCTTCTGCCAACAGGCTGAGAATACGGTAACGCTGGTTGAGGAGTTCGCCGGGTAATAAGGGCATAGGTCTAAAACGTCAAACGTCATTGCGACGCATTTGGCGCGATTATAGCAGATTCAACAAATTTTTGAGATTAAGCGTCAAACTTCAACATCACCTCATCCAAACTCTTGCGCGAACCAACAACGGTGACTTTATCATGCAATTTGAGGCGGGTGTAGCCATGCGAGACGATGGTCTGCCCATCCCGGCTTACGGACAAAATGAGCGTATCTAGCGGCAAACGCAAATCGCGAATGGGCACGCCATCCAAATGCGGATCGCAGAGTTCCACATCAATCATATCCTGTTCCGGTTTTGTGCCCAAAATGAGCGATGCGGTAGATGGAGACCGGACAAATTGATCGAGCAGACTGATAACGGCTGTGCCCGGTTCCACAATCAACGCACCCAATTCACGGAATTGATCAAAATTAGCCCGATCATTCAAGCGAACCACCATCGTCTCCGTACCATAATATTCATAAAACATCTCGCCGATCTGGAAATTCTCTTCATCAGAAAGCATCAGGACGATGGCGTCAGCCTGAACGGCGCCCATTTGGTCCAAAGAAGCCCGATCCATTTGGGAAAACGGGCAAACAGTGATTTCGCCGTTATCCAACTGGGGCAAGTACGCCTCATCTTGGCAGGCCAGCTTGACCTGCCAATTGTGCGCCTGTAATTGGCGGGCGACGGCCATTGCCTGATCATCCACACCAAAGATGATGGCATCGCGCACGCCGTCAAATTCGGCCGTTTCGCCGCGCGGATGCGCCTCGTTGACCCGATTGATGGCCCATTTGATGAACGGCGGCCCAATGACCTGACTTAACACAATCACGGAAATGATGACGGTGGCAAATTCGCCGCCCCACTCAGGAAATTCTACCGCCACCTCCTTTGCCAGACCTAAGCCCACACCGGCCTGCGTCACGTAAGCCATCCAACTGATCCGATTGTGCTTCATCTCGTCGCCAGCCGCGACGCCGCCGCCCAATGAACCCAGGAAAATGCCCAGCAAGCGCACGGCAAACAGGGCCAGTGCGATGTGCCAGGTTTCGACAAGCACATTCAATTCCAGTGTCACCCCGGTTAAGGTGAAGAAGGCAACGTAGATGGGTGGCCCCATTTCATGCAGCAGCCGGGCCGCATCGGCGCGGTAGCCGGTGAAATTTATCACATAGAAGCTGCCGATCATGCAGATGAGAAGCGGCTCCATCAAAATTTCAAATGGCAGGGCATGATGGCTGTAACTGCGGATCGTGGCTGTCATAAAAAATACGGCATAACCAGAGGCCAATATCCCGCTCATCTTGAAATATCGGTTCATGCGGCGTGAGAGGATGAACTGCAAAACTTTGCCTAACACAAGCCCGATGACCAATGATAGCAAAAGTTCAAACAACAGTAGGGCGACGAAACCCGCATTAAAGTTAAGATTTGTCAGTAAAGCGTCGGCTATCTCTAAATTGATAGCAAAGATAACGATGACGACGACGTCTATGACCATGGTGACGCCGATTAATGTTTGGGTAAACGGCCCTTTGGCCCGTAGTTCGTTGACAATGGCGATGGCTGAGGAGGGGGAACGAGCCAACAAAATAGCCCCGCCTAAGATAGCGACGGCCGCGCGGCCTATCGGCGACATTGTTTGCATGAAAGGAATGAAATCAGCCAGAAAGAATATGGCCAGGCTGCCTAACAAGGGCACGATTAGCGCGTTGCCCAACGTCACCCAGCCGATACTTTTGAAACGGCCGCGCAGTTCAACCATATGTAATTCGCTGCCGGCGGCAAAGGCGATGAAGGCCAGCGATACTTCATCGATAAAATGCAGCGGCTGGATGGCCTCGGCAGGGACCATGTTGAGCAAGAATGGGCCAACCAACACCCCGGCCAGCAAAAATCCGCTGATCAGGGGCAGACGGATGTGGGTAAAGAAACGGCCGATCTCCCTGGCCGCCAACGATACAACGAGAAAAGCGGTATAGAATATGATGAAATTAAGTAGAGTATCCATTTCTTATAATTTTTATATGAAAAAATCGCTCCTGAAACTCGGTTAAGGCGCGAATCTGATCGTCGGTAAAGGCACGGCCGTCGGGAACCACAATCAGTTTATCATCATTATCATTTAAGCGGTGGATGACGGCGATACAACGGCCGTTAAACGCGGCCACCGGTTCAAACACACCTAACAGGTACGCATCTAAATCATCCCCGTCCGGCGCAGGCGTGTCGGGAACATAGCCATAATTGAGCGAGTAAATGAAATCGTAGTCGGGGTGGCGGCAACCGAGGGGGCGGTCAATTGCAATCGAGACGAGTTGACCTAAAAAGCTGCGGGCATCTGTGAAGGAAGCCATCGTTAAATGATAGCTATAAGTGAAAGGGGTTGGTAATTACGAGTGTGTTTTCAATGGTGTGTCCATTTTGCATGTCTTCTGAATAGAGCGTCGTTGCACCGGCAGAAAGCGCGGCAGCAACAATGAGGCTGTCCCAATATGATAATGAATAATGCTGGCGTAGGTCAGAAGCAGTCAACAGCAACGGTTCGGTCAAACCTAACACATCGTATTGGCGATAAAATGAATGGGTTAATTGTTGTACGGCCGTTTCTTCCATACCCGCTTTTCGTATTAGGTTGACGCACACTTCATTCACAACCTGACTGCTGATAATAATGTCATCTTGCTTATCACGCAGTAGATTCTGGGCGATTTGTGATTTGGAAGTATCTTGTCCAGCGATAAACGCATACAGCCAAATGTTGGAATCGACAAAACAACGTTCAGATTCGCTCATGGGCTTCGTCCCGTGTTAGAGGAGAAAAATCGGCAACTTGCAGGGGAGAATTTAATAATTGATCAATGAAATTTTCCTCTTCCACAGCCGTATTTTCATTTGTTAAAACAATTACGCGCACGCTTCTGCCGCCTACCTCCGTGCGTAATCTTTCCCGGTAATTTTCGGGAATACGAAGGGTATCATTATCAATCTTTGTGCGGAATTCAATTGCGTACATAAAACACCTTATTCTTACTATTTGCCTGAACTATGATTACATTATAGCAACTGATGCAATCTCCGCGAAATAAATTTTGGTTAGGCGCTAATTTGTTTCCGGGTCGTTGATGCGCTCAAAACGGAGGAGCTGCGACTCCCATTCTTGCTCTTTATCCATAACAGCCATCATCTCTACCTCGAAATGGGGCGCGGCTTCGGTTGAGCCGGCAAATTGTTTGAGCATGGCATAATCGCTGGGGATGATGGCCTTTTGGGCGTGTAAGTCGTCAATTTCGGCGCAGTTGAACCAGGCGACGACGCCTTCGTTTTGTTCGCTGGCGGCGCCGTTGGCAGCGGCCAATTCGCAAACAAAGATAAGAAAGTGGGCGGCATTGTTTTGGTCGTCGGGCGGGGCCAATCGCTCGTTGACAACGCCGCGCAAGGCGGTGAAGGTTGTATCGAGATTGGTCTCTTCTTTGACTTCGCGGGTTACGGCCGTCATCAACGTCTCGCCAAAATCCCATTTACCGCCCACCAGCGCCCATTGGCCGTTGTAGGCGCCGCTCTTGCGTTGGATAAGTAAATAATGGGGCGCAGAACCGGCTAGTTTCGTCGGACGTCGAATCAACGCCACCACAATCGGGCCGGGGAAAATCTGTTCTCGCCAACGACGCCGGCGGGGAAAGTTAGGCAAAGAATCGAACATAAAACCGTAAGGCGTAAAACGTAAGGCAGCAATCAATTACATTTTACGTTTTACGTTTCCTTCTTGATGCGTCTTGAAATAATCCAACAGTAAAGCATGAGCAAACATATACCCCCCGCCGACTTTGCGTAACAAGTTGCGCTCGGCGGCGTAATCCAGAAAATGTACGTAATCAGGCGGCATCGCGCCATTTTTCTGCAAACAAGTCAGCAATCGGCGATGCTGCAAAGCGGCCAGCCCGCCATTCATCAGACCGCCAACCAATCCCAGGTAAAGCGATGCGCCAACAATCCAGGCGAGCGTATTTATCATGTAAAAGTTGAGCCAGTTTTGGCTGAGGGTGAGGACGATGAAGAGGATTACGGCCGTTCCCACCCCACTTCCCACGCCTACCAACAATCCATTGCGACGCGAGCGGGCAATCCCTTGCCCCGGCGCTGTTCGCAGCTTCACTTCACTGCGAATCAGACCATTTTCCAGCAGTTGGCTCAAGCCAAAAACCAACGCTAATAATAACACCCAGGGCAGCGACGGCCATCTTCCACGTCCGGCCGCCGCCAACGGCCAACCGGCCAACGCTCCCGCAAACACCCCTATGCCAGAACCAAAACCGGCATGCGGCCAAGACCAATCCAATGTCTCGACAGTTTCAATTTGATTCCACTTAATGCGACGGCGCGCCAAGAAACGGCCGCCCACGCCAACCGCCGCACCCGCCAAAACGCCCAATCCCACGCCCCAGAAAAACGCCGGCCGCCCCGCAATCATCAGACCGACGATGCCAGCGACCAATCCAACCAACGCCACCAGTCCGCCCAACAGCAGTTTGAGCCGGTCGGCGTAACTACGCTGCTGATCGCGCGGCAGCCAATTGGGTTGAAGGCTTTCTAAAAAGAGCATCGTTTTGTTGCGCGCGGCCATTTGGCGGGCCAGCCAGGCCAGCCAGCGCACGGCGTCGTCGGGGGCGTACTCCTGCTCGCCGCCGCGATAGCGGGTCATGCGTTCCACGTACACATCGAAGAGCAGTTTGCGGCTCAATTCGCCGCCGCCCAACGAGATGGCGACATCGGCAGGCATTCGGTAGTAGGCCAGGGTCATGATGCTGAGCATGAGCGGCGATTGGGCCAGTTCGCGCAGCGAATCGTCGGTTTGCAGCGCGGCGCGCAGTCCGGCCAGTCGTTTGCCGACGCTGGCGAGGTAGATGTCTATTTGGTCCAGGGAAAGGGGTTGCAAGACGATGGCTTGATTTAGCTTGAGCTGGGCGTCGAGGGCTTGATAATCGCGGACGCGGGTGGTGACGGCCAGGGATTTGTCGGTGTGTTGGCGACGGAATTGGTTGATGGCTTGGGCGCAGCCTTCGCGCAGTTCCAGTTCAACTTCGTCTAAGCCATCGAGGAGGGGGAGGAGACGGCCGTTTCCCAGCCATCTTTGCCCCAATTTGCGCGGAACCTCATACTGATTGCTTAACTCATCGGCCATCCATTCGGCCAATGTTTTATCCCCCTGCCAGGTCGCCAAACTCAAGACCACCGGAACCGATTTGGCCTCATCCAATTCGGCCTGCTGCACCAAATCAGTGACCAATTGGAGTAAGGTCGTTGTCTTGCCCGCCCCCGGCGCGCCCATGATGAGCAGCGCGCCGCCATTTTCGCCAAACACATCCCAGATTTTGGTTCCGATGGGTAATGGCGTGTCGAATTCGTCCCCCTGTTCCCAGCCCGGCGCGTAGGAATCGGCCACCGCATTGGGGCGCGCGGCCATGTTCAAATCAATCAGTTCGGCGCCATGCAGCGATTCTTCCAGCACCCCTTTTAACCAGAGTAGTTTGACGCGCTGGATCATCACGTGGCGGTTATGGCGTTCTTGAGCATCCATTGGGACGGATAGTATATAATTGTCAATGGTTAATTGCCAATTGCCAATTGCCAATGGTCAACGGCTTTTCATTGACAATTGACCATTAACAATTAGCAATTGACAATTTTTTGAGGATTGAAAATGACAAGTGTAACTGACGCGCTTTGGCGTATTTACAACCGGCCGGAACGGCCGTTACCCTGGATAACAGGCGGCAATCTCCCCTGGGACGACCCGGACTTTTCGCGGCGAATGCTGCGCGAACATTTGGATCAATCGCACGGCGCGGCGTCGCGGCAAGATGGCGAACGGGCGGCGCAAATTGATTGGTTGTGGAAGAAATTGGGCCTGCAATCCGGCCAACATTTGTTTGATGTGACCTGTGGGCCAGGATTGTATGCGGTGGAGATGGCGCGGCGCGGCTGTCATGTGACGGGGGTGGATTTTGGCCCGGCTTCGATTGCGTATGCAAAAGAGCAAGCCGCCGCACAAGGCGTTGCCGACCGCTGCCACTTCAATCTGCAAGATGTGCGGCAAATGGATTATGACGACAACAATGTCGTTGGCAGTTTTGACGCCGCCATTCTTTTGTACGGCCAACTTGCCGTTTTCACCAAAGAGGAAGCGATGGCGTTGCTGGCGCAAATCGCCCAATCGCTCAAGCCGGGGGGCAAGTTGTGCGTCGAGTTACTCAATCAAGAAAGAGTAGACAAAAAGGATAGCAATTGGTGGTACACGGACGACAAAGGGTTGTGGGGCGACGCGCCGTTTTTGCATTTGGGCGAACGATTTTGGCATGACGATGAGCAAATTTCAGTGGAACGGTTCCATATTTTGCATCTGGAAACGGGGCAGATGGATGAGGTGCATCTTTGCGACCAAACGTATGCGGTGGATGAGATGGTTGGGATGATGAAGGGGGCGGGGTTTACGGCCGTTGACGTCTATCCAGCCTGGGATGGCCTACCGCTGTATGATGCCGGTGAATGGATTGTTTACGTGGCGGAGAAGTCGTAGAGACTGGAGGCTGGAGATTAGAGACTAACTCAGTCTCCAGTCGCTAATCTCCAGTCTCTAGTCTCCAGTCGCCCCAAAATCAACCGCCGCCCCAATCCATTCTTGGGGCGGAGGCACATCAAACAAGTGGGTGATGGTGGGGGCGATGTCTGTAATTTGCACCGATTGGTTGATAGGTTGTCCGGCGGAGATGGCGGGGCCGTTGAGGATGAAGGGGATGGTCATGTCCGCGTCGCAATCGGTTCCGTGCGTTTGTTCGTGGCCGCCGTGATCGCTGGTGACGATGACGGTGCAATCATCGGGCAGGACGTCCAGTACAGGCTGGATGCACTGATCGGCGTGGTGGATGGCTTGCAGGTAGCCGTCGGACATCCAGCCGAAGGCGTGACCGGCCAGATCGACGCCGCCCATGTAGACAAAGGCGAAGTTGAATGGGTTGGAACCTAGCCAGTTAGCCGCGAGTTGGGCAACGGCCGTATCCGCCGCCCCATCTCCCGTCATATCCTT
>JANTGY010000075.1 GCA_024762695.1 Anaerolineae bacterium | reverse complement strand
CGCTATTTTAATTCAAATTTGGTATTACGGCCGTACAAAACCTGGTAACGGCCGTTTCTAAAACAAAAAGCCGCTGGCGCGTTTCTTACGCAGTTGCACTTCCGCTTCATCACGCAAAGATTGTACCTTTTCCGCCATCTCGACATTTCCCAATTTAACAAACAATGGCTGCGCCTTTTCCGCATAAGGAAAGACCTTATTCCACTTTTCCTGCTTAAACAACGCCAGCGCATAACGATAATACGCCCATGCCAAACTACTGGCGCTCTTTGATTTTCGAGCAACCTCCAGCGCTTTATCGCAGTTTCGGGTCGCTTGCCACTTTTTGTTCTGTTCCGTATAGGCCAGTCCCAAATTGCCCAACGCGCGGGCTTCGGCCGGCAAATCATCCCGCGTCCGAGCCAATTGCAGCGCCTCACGGTACAAGTCTGTCGCCCGATCAAGGTCAAGCCTGGCCCGACTCACATCTCCCAGACGATTCAAGGCATCCCCGATTCGCGGCATATCTTCCATCTCGCGCGCCAAAGACAGGTAAGCCTCAAACGCCTCAATCGCCGGCTTCAACTGCTTGGTTTTATTATACAATGCGCCCAATGCCCCTAACATCTCCAGTTCCGATTCCCGATTCCCATTTTCCCTCGAATAAGCCAAATGTTGTTCATAATAGGTAATGGTACGCCGAAAATCGCCCCAACTCTCATAAGCCTGGCCGAGTTTTAAGAGGGCGCTTTGTTCCATTTCATGATTACCCATATTTTGAGCCAGACCATACATACGCCTAAACAAGCTGGCCGCGTGCATATAATCGCCCAACGCCGCATACGCGCTGCCGACCTTTTCAAATCCTTGCATTTCACTGGTCTTATCGCCTACTTCCTGAGCCACCGCCAGAGCCGCCTCATAACGTTCTCTGGCATCTCCCGACTGCTTCATCTCAAAATAAACATCGCCCAAGCGCACCAAATTCAGATACTCTTTGCGCCGGTCGTTGCTTTCTTGAGCAATGGTCAAAGCCAGTTTGTAAAGATCGATAGCGCGTTCTCTGTTTTTCGAGCGACGATGTAGATCGCCTAAACTGCTCAAAGCGACACATTCGCCCAAACGGTCGCCCATTTTCTTGGCAATTTCTAGCGATTGGCGAAAAAGCGCCGCCGCCTCTTTAATCTCGTTTGAGGCAAGATAGACCTGCCCCATGCCGTTTAGAATGCTTTTTACACGAGAATGGTCGCCAATCTCACGCGCGATTGTTAGTGATTGTTTGTAAAAAGAAACCGCCTGATCCACATTGCCCAATTCACGATAGGTCCGCCCCAGACTGTCCAAAGCAACCGCTTCCTTGAAACGATCTTCTAGCTTGCGGGCAATTGCCAACTCCCTTTCATGCAGTTGAACCGCTTGCTCTAATTTTCCGGCGCGACGATGCGCGCGGCCCAGGTTACCTAAAGCGCGGCATTCTTCAGCCTGATCGCCCAATTCATGGGCGATGGATAAATGTTCTTCAAAAAACTCAATGGCCCGCTCTACATAGCCCATGGAAGTATAAGCTAATCCCAGATTCCCCAAACCGACGCCTTCTAATTCGAGCGATTCTTCATCGCGAGCGACACCGACAGCGCGCTCAAAGTACATGACGGCGACGCTGAGTTTGCCAATGTCCAGGTAGGATAAGCCCATCATATTGTAGGATTCGCCGGCGGCTATTCTATCCTCTTTGGTTTCGTTTGTAGCCAGACGTTCCAGGGTGGGTTCTTCGCCGGTAACGGCCGTATACGCCTGAACTAATGCGTCCTCCATCGCTTGCCAACTACGATAGCGTTGGCTGCGCTTGGGGGCCAATGAACGACGCAGCAGCACAATTACGTCATTCGGCAGCGTCGACGGCGGCGGTTTGATGCGACCGGATAAATGAATCTCCCGTAATTCGTCCTGGCTTTCCCCTTGTGCGGCGACTTGTCCGGTTACCATCTCATAAAGGATGCAGCCTAAAGCATAAATGTCGGCCCGCGCATCTAATGTTTGATGTTTCCATTGTTCGGGAGCCATATACAATGGCGTACCCACAACGCTTTTATCGCCTTCTTCTTGTTTTACGGCCGTTTTAGATAACGATGAGATGTTTAACTGTTCGCTCATACTGGCCAGGCCAAAGTCAGTCACTTTGGCAATGCCGTCATAGCCAATTAGCACATTTTCCGGCTTCAAATCTCGATGAACAAGGCCGGGGATTTTACGCAAGGCATATTTCATGCCGCGCGCGACATGCAGAGCAAAACGGAGGGCCTCTTCCAAGGGGAGCGGCTTGCCCGGCCACAGCCAGGAGCGCAAAGAGGGGGTCTCTTTCCCCTTAGGCTGCACCACCCACTCCAAAACCAGGTACACTTCACGGCCGTCCCCGATTCGTTCCACGCGATGCGCGCGAACAATGTGCGGGTGGGCGCCAATTTCCACCCACATCGTCCCTTCTTGCAGGAACAAATCGCGAGCAACGCGATGGGAGAGATATTCGGGCTTAAATGTTTTGAGGGCGACGGCCAAGTCGGTTTGATGGTCGCGGCACAAATACACAATCCCCATACCGCCGGAAAGCGACGACACAACTTCATATCGCCCAGCAATGAGCAGAGGAGCCGTAGCTTGCGTCTGGGGCGCGGCCCGGCGTTTTTTATTTGGCTTCTGATCCGTCTGTTCTTGCATGCAATTTATCCGACGAGATACGGCCGTTTCCAATCAGAATCAACATTCCAATACGTCCACAATAAGTATAACACTCTATCCGCATCATTACATGAAATTGCGCCCATTCTAACAAAATTAAGTTGGCTCATAAGTACTAATGACTTTAGACACAAATTTATATATGATGCATTATAACAGTTACTCAATTTACAACCGTATCGTTTCGATTATTAATTTGGAAGTAAATCAGGAGTCGAACCACTATGTTTACCATCGCTGCAACCATTTATGCCGTTCTATCAATTTTTGTTTCTTTTCTGGTTGTCATCGTTGCGATGCGTTCATCCCAAATTAGCCAGCGAGAACAAGTCATCGAAGTCTACGAACGGGCAAATGAACCATCCCCCATTGTATCCAATTCGTACTCCTTTGAGAGCTAACTGATTTATTGACCCAGCATCACAGACTGCATCACACCTCCTGTTGAGGCCGCCGCTCACACCGGCGGCCTTTTCTTTTGGCCAGCAAGCGCCCTTTCCCTCTTAACCGCGCTATAATTCAGCCCATGTGGCAGCGCAGCAAAACTTTTTTACCTCGCTATGGCCCGGCTGTTACGCTGGGATTATTTGGCGGCCGCGTTCTTGGCGAATGGGCGCCTTTTCTAACAGGTCGCAGCTTAATCGGCGTTTTATTCGCGACCTTAGCCAGCATTGTCGCAGCCTTTGTCGTTCTTCGTCTCATAAAAATCGGCGTTCGATGGCCTTTGTTTGGGCTGTTGTTCTATATTGTTTACCCTGAGCCTAACCCCGCAACGGCCGTCTTCACCCTCTTGTTCGTTCTGGCAATTTATGCCTGGGAATGGCGCTGCAAATTATCGTCGATCATCCCTGTTTTGCTTACGGCCGTTCCCTTTGTCATTTTGTATATCGCCACCCTCTCCCCCGACATCTTGCCCGCCGACAACGGCGAATTTCAAGTTGTGGCCGCCAACTTAGGCGTCGCCCATCCGCCGGGCTTTGCCTTGTACACACTCTTGGCCCACCTAATGACCAGACTCCCCTTCGCCGCGCCAGCCTACCAAGTCAACCTCTTCGCCGCCATAACCAGCGTATTGTCCCTCATCCTCGTCCATCTAACTGTTTACCGATTAACAAAACAACATAAGGCTGGGGCAACGGCCGTCATCGCTCTAGGCACAGCCACCACCTTTTGGGCGCAAGCCACAACCGCCAACATCCGCAGTCTCACCGGACTGTTCGCCGCCCTGATGGTTTATGCGCTTGTCCGGTTTAAGGATGCCAATCAGAACAAGCCGCTTGACCTGTGGGCCAAAGATAAATGGCTGGCTGTATTCGCATTGGCTGCGGGCCTGGGCATTACCCATCATGCGTCGCTGGTCTTCATGGGGCTGGTTTTCCTACTGTTCGTTTTAGCCGTCGATCCTTCCCTGCTGCGAACGCCGCGCCGCTGGCTACGGCCGTTTCTCTTTGCTCTTCTCGGCCTGCTCCCCCTGCTCTACTTCCCGCTGCGCGCCGGGGCTGACGCGCGCGGCGCGGCGCCGGGTCTGGCAACTATCTCCGGCTTTTTCAACCACATCCTCGCCCTGGGCTTTCGCGGCGACCTCTTTTACTTCATCACCCCGGCCGATTTGTGGCCGCGTTTCCAAGTAATGGGCAATGTCTTGACCTTCCAGTTCTCCCCCTGGTTGCTCAGCGGGATGGGCGTCGGCTTCGCCCTCATGCTGTGGCGCGACCGCAAGCTGGCCTTGCTGCTGGGCGGCTCTTTTGCCCTGCACGCCTTCATCACCGCCACTTATCGCGCCCCGCAAACGGTGGAGTACATGCTGCCGGCGTATGTGCCATTGGCGATTGGGTTAGGATATGGAGTTGGTAAAGTGGTGAATGGCGAGTGGCGAGTGGCGAGTAATAAGTTAGCGATGGCTTGGGGGGCGTTGATGTTGGTCACGGCCGTTTACCAGGGTTGGCAGCGTTATCCCAGCTTTGCCTGGCTGCATCAGGACAGTTCGACTCATGACTACACGCAAGGACTGCTCGAACAGGCCCCCACCAACGCCGTCATTCTCGCCGATTGGCATTGGGCCACGCCGTTGTGGTATTTACAAGAAGTCGAAGAGCAGCGCCCCGATGTAACCGTGCAATTTGTCTTTCCCGAAGGCGAATCCTATGCCGCCAACTGGGCGCAGCGGATCGGCGATGAATTGGCCGACGGCCGTTCCGTCGTCGTCACCCATTTTGATGAAAACGCCTACGCCAGTCTGCCCGCCCCCGAACCGTTCGGTGCCGCCTATCTGTTCCGTCAGCAGCCGCGCACGGCCGTTCCCGCCAATTTCGCCGCCCTGGATTTAACGTTGAACGACCAAATCCATCTCCTCGGCTACCAGCTTCATCCCCAATCTATCGCAATCGGCCAAGAAACCATTCTGACCATCGCCTGGCAGCCAATCTCCAGTCCCCAATCCCCACTCCCCCTCTTCGCCCATCTGGTAGATTACGACGGCCGTCTCTACGCCCAAGATGATTTACAGGTAACAGCCCAACCAGAAGGCATCACGCTGACTCAATTCCGGCTGACGCCCCGTCTGGGAGCCGCGCCCGGCGATTTTTCCATACAAATTGGCATGGCCGGCGAAGGAAACGGCCGTCATCCCATCACTGCGCTGCCTGTCACGGCCATGAGCCAGCCCCCAATCACTCAAAACCCCGTCTACCGCACCGTTCCCAGCGGACGGCCGTTACTCCGCCTGGTTGGTTATGATTGGGATAATACGCTAGACGGCCGTTCCCGCCTCTACCGCCACTGGCAAACCGAACAAGGCTACCAAACCGAAGTCCTCGACAATACCGCCCCCATGCCCGATTACTTCGGTCCCTGGGGACTTCTCATTCACAATTCACAACTCACAATTCACAATTCACAATTCTACGTCCCCCTCGGCCAGGGCATCGTCTGGATGGGCCAGCCATTCAGCCTTCCGCATTCAGCATCCATCAATCAACCCATCATCCTTCGCAGCAGCCAGCCCATTTTGCATGATTTGGTCCTTTCCGTGCGGCTCATTGGGTATGAAGAAGACGGTTTCCATTGGGCCTGGTCAGATTTAGACGATTCGATTCCGGCGCTGGGCGCTATCCCCACCCTCAAATGGATTGCCGGCTCAACCGTGCGCTCGCCGCACAACCTGACTGTTGATCCGGCAGCGCAGCCAGGGCAAACCATTGGCGCTACCTTACGCATTTACGACGCCTTCACCAATCGCCCGCTGCCCATCCTCGACGAGCGCATCGTCAATGAATTACAGCTGCCCTGGATTCCTTTGGGGACAACTGAATTACCAAACGCGACAGAGTAGGCCTTTTAAGTAAGCCGATTCAGGAAACGTCAGCAAAATGGGATGGTCAGGCGATTGGCCTAAATGTTGCATAATTTGCGCGTCGCGTCCGGCGTCCACCGCCGCCCCAAACACCACTTTCTGGAACAAATCGGCGCTAACCCGCCCCGAACAAGAGAACGTTGCCAGCAAGCCGCCCGGCCGCAGCAAACGCAGCGCCAGCCAGTTCAAATCCTTGTAACCACGCGTCGCCCGCTCCACATCGCGGCGGCTGTGAGCAAATTTAGGCGGATCGAGGATGACCATGTCAAACTGGCGGCCTTCATCCCGGTAATAACGCAGGACTTCAAACGCATCGCCGGCAATGTATTCGTCAGACGGCCGTTGCGGACTGCCGCCGTCCAGCCATCCATTCAGCGCCACATTCTTCTCCGCCTGCTCCAACGCGCCAATCGAACTGTCCACATTGATAATCGGTCCGGCTCCGCTGGCAGCGGCGTAAAGCGCAAAGCCGCCCGTGTAAGCAAAAACGTTGAGGATTTCCTTATTGGCGACAAAATGGGGTTGGCAAACGGCCGTGCGATTAACGCGCTGATCCAAATAAAGCCCCGTCTTGTGCCCGCCCAGCAAATTCACCCCAAACTGAATGCCATTCTCCAGAACGACCAAATCAGACGGCGGCATTTCGCCCCATACCAGCCCTTTGAATTCGGTCAGCCCCTCCTTAGCCCGCACATCCACATCCGACCGCTCCACAATGCCCGCCGGATGCAGCAAATCGGCCAGCAAACCCACCAGTTGTGCTTTGCGGCGGTCAATGCCCAACGTCAAGCATTGAACGACGAGATAATCGCCGTATTTATCCACGATGAGGCCCGGCAAGCCATCCGCTTCGCCATTGACCAGACGATAAGCGGTCGTGGCCGGTTCCAACGCCAACGCCGCCCGGCCAGCGATGGCTCGTTCCAGCCGCCGCCGCCAAAAGGCATCGTCTACCGATCCTTCGGCCGCTTCATCGGCGTCCCAGGTCAAGATGCGCGCCCGAATTTGGGAATGGGGATTGAAATAGGCGCGGGCGAGAGAACGGCCGTCTCGCCCCATCACATCCACAATATCCCCCGGCTCAGGCTGGCCCGCCACCCGCTCAATCGATCCCGAAAAAATCCAGGGATGCCGGTTGACAACCGACTTCTGCCGCCCCCGCTTCAACATTAATTTGCCGCTGATGATGTCCATTAACTTAGTCTCCATAAAAAAAGTGTAGCGCCAGGGTCTGGCCGAGGCAAAACGCCTCCCGCAGGATGTTTACCTACTCTTAGCAAAATCGTAACAAGGGGTTAACAACGTCTTAACAAACGGTCGTTATCATCCTCCCCATAATGAAAAAACAAGCCAACGAAACAGAAAAACCGCACATTCTCGTCACCAACGACGATGGCGTCGCCGCGCCCGGCCTTTTGGCGCTGGCCCAAGTTATGCGCCAAATCGGCGATGTCAGTATCGTCGCCCCCGACCGCAACTGGTCCGGCGGCGGTCACGTCAAAACATTGAATCGGCCCCTGCGCGTCCGCGAAGTCAAGCTGGGCGACGGCACAACCGCCCTTTGCAGCGACGGCGCGCCCTCCGACTGCGTCGCCCTGGCCTTGCTCGGCTTACTGCCGCGCAAAGTCGATCTCGTCGTCTCCGGCATCAACTCAATGGCCAACTTAGGCCACGATGTCACCTATTCCGGCACCGTCACCGCAGCAATGGAAGCAATAATTTGGGGCATCCCCGCCATTGCAATTTCGTTAGACGGCGGTCAACGGAATGAAAACGAACTCGATTTTAGCGCCGCCGCCCGCATTGCCCGGCTGATTGTGCGAGAAACCCTCGGACGCCGCCTGCCCAAAGGCATCTTACTCAATGTCAACGTGCCTTACTTACCGATAGAAAAAATTCGCGGCATTCACAACACGCGGCAAGGACTGCGCGTTTACCGCGACCGTTTAGACAAACGACAAGACCCACGCGGGCGTGATTATTATTGGATTGGCGGCGATTTCCCCACCGGCAAGCCCGAAAAAGGCGCCGACATCGGCGCATTAGACGAAGGTTACGTCTCAGTAACGCCTTTACATCTCGATTTAACAGCTTATCCAGCCTTAGCCAGCTTAAGAAAGTGGCATTGGCCGTTCAACGCACAACCCGCCAACGGCCGTACCCCCCTACCAACGGACAGCGCCCGACCAGCGCTGATACCAGCTTAATCCTCTTTTCCTTTCCTTCTTCTCATTTCTCTTTGTAAAAACGGCCGTCATTGCGACGGCCGTTTTTACATGAGAAACAGCCGCCGACAAACCTGCCGCTTGCTTTAGGCCAATCCCATAAAATTAGCACGCATTGTCATTCCTGCGCAGGCAGGAATCCACTCCTGCAAAAGTATGGATTCCCGCCTGCGCGGGAATGACACATTGAGTGGCTAAACGGATGGCTCTATACAGTTCGATGTTGCGATTCGGTATGGGGAGAATCCGCCAGCAGTTCCAGTGCGTGCGGCAAGATGGGTAACAACACGTCCAAATTTTCGCGGACAGCTTTGGGGCTTCCGGGCATATTCACGATAAGCGTGCGCCCCCGAATGCCGGCCACCGCCCGCGACAGCATCGCATGACGGGTGATTTTGAGGCTTTCCGCCCGCAGCGCCTCGGCAATGCCCGGCGCTTCCCGTTCAATCACGCGCCGCGTCGCCTCCGGCGTGATGTCGCGCGGAGCAAACCCGGTTCCGCCGCTGGTGAGAATGAGATTGACGCCCGCATCGGCCCAGGCAATGAGCCTATCGGCAATCACATCCATCTCATCAGGCACAACCGCGCGATGGCTAATCTGCCAGGGGGTTCGTTTTTGCAGGATTTCTGCCATCAACGGCCCGCTGCGGTCTTCATACTCGCCGCGCGCGCCGCGATCGCTAATCGTTAAAAGGCCAATTTTCATTAAAAATGGATTACACTTTGTCATTCCCGCGAAGGCGGGAATCTATTCCTTCCTCGCTGAGAATGGATCCCTGCCTTTCAGGAATGACCAATTGGGAAATTAAAATTGTTGAATAACTTTACTGTTTGTAACTACTAAGCCTCTCTAGTGTCATACCCGCGAAGGCGGGTATCCATACGGTGGATTCCTGCCTTCGCAGGAATGACAGGGTTAGCAGTTACTACTGTTTTTGAATGAGAGCCAACCAATCGTCGTTAAGACCGCTGTCTGTCACGCCATAGTAGTAATGAATGTCGCCGTTGTCGCGCATGGCCAGGTCGTACCACACATTATCGCCCTTCTTGCGTTGGTCAATAATAGCCAGATTCCCCTGCCATTGAATATCTTTGGCTTTGAGGACGCCGGCTTCGGTCTGGGCGATGGCGTAATGCCACAGTTTACGCGCCGATTTGCGGGTGACGTTTTTAATGAGATTGCCATTTCGCAAGTCGCGGACGGTGTGATAGAAAACGCCTTGCCTCTTTTCGCTGCTGACGATTTCGACGCCGGTGCGCGGCGCGCCTAGTTTTCCTTTACGCTTACTGTCGTGCGTTTTTTCACTCTTGTCCACCGGCGGCGCAGGAACGGGCAAAGGCAGCGGCAAAGGAACGGCCGTCGTCTCAATCTCGCCTTCCGCCTTCCCCAACCGGCGCTCTACCAGACGTACAATCTCATCCCGAACGGCCAAATTGGTTTCCGATTCGTCGCGGACGTAAAAATGATTGTCGTCCATCGCATAAGGCAAATCGCGGCCTGGCTGGACGGTGATGCGCACAATGGGTTTGCCTTTGGAAGTCAGGCTGTCAATGTGCAAATCTATTTCGGGGCTGAAACGATTGGAAACGGCCGTGTATAACCGTTCAATCGCCTTATTTGGTTCGCGCACACCGGCGGGCAGCTCTTGGGGATTAGCCGAGGCGCCCACGTAAATTGTGCCGCCATTCGTATTGGCCAACGCGCAAATATCTTGCAGTACCCGATCCATATGTCCGCCGCGCTGGGCCATATTGGGATGGAAGGTTTGGACAATAGATTCGCCCTCTTCCCGCGCCAGTTGAACAAAATCAACGGGATTAGCTGGGCCGCGATACGGCCGTGTCAGCGCAAAATCTTTCCCCTTCAGCACCCGCGCCAACGCCTCAAAACTCACATCGTCCAGCAAAATCTCAGTAATGCGCTCGCCAATGCCCAACGACTTGGACTGCGCCGTTTCACGGGCCAGCCGGTGCGCGTCCGACCCCTGGATGCAGCGCATAGGACGCGGATATTCCGGCTTCGAGCCGTCGAAAAAGCGACGCGTCGTGTAACGGCCGCGTTTTTCCAAATCCGTCACTTCCAACACATGCAAATTGGGGTCTTGCGTATAAGCGATGCGCGTTTGGCCGCCAATATCCAGGCCGCGCATCACCACGCCATTGTTAGAATTGGCATGAGCGGCAATCACCAGCCCGCCAGCTTCGTTGATGACCCGGTAAGCCGTTAAAACGTCGCTGGTCGCGCCAACAGTTGAGCTGCCCTGACCCAGTAAATCTGCCGGAATGTTAAGTGTAAGCAGCAAATGCTCTAAAAAGTTAACCGGCGTTTCCGAAGGGAAAATACCCAAAATGTGAAAGCCAAATGTGGCCGTAAATTCAAAGCCGGGCAGCACCATAATTTTGTCGAGCAAACGGCGGTATTCTTCCAACTGCCGCTGCTCATCCGGCTCCATGCGGCCAAGCTGCTCCAGCCACAATAATTGCTCAATTTCCTTCTTCATCGCCGCAAAACCAGCGATGGTGTTATGGTCGGTGAAGGCGATGATGTCCAGTCCGCGAATTTCGGCCTGGCGCAAAATATCGAGGTAGCTGATATGCGGCTCCTGGTAATCATTGGAGCCGGGAGTATGTAAATGTAAATCCATCCGCCGCCATTGACGTTTGGGCGCGCGGGAACGGCCGCGTCGCTGTTTAGATCGTCCAGCCATTGTTAGGCGCCCCTTTGTAATTGTTGATTTAGTTCTTGAGAAAGCGTGTTGGGTGAATAAGGTTTGAGCAAGAAGAGGTTAGCCCCAGCCTCCATCGTTTCCGCCTCGCAGCGATAATCGCCGGAGGTGATGATGACAATGGTGTCTTGGGGAGCGGCCGTTTCGCCCCGGCGAACGGCATGTAATAAATCCAGCCCTTTGGAACCGCGCGCCAGATGGTAATCCACCACAAACGCGCTCGTGTCGGCCGCCGCCGCTGCCTTAGCGCCGTCAACATCGCCACACGCAATCACTGTGAAACCATCTAGTTCCAGCAGCATTTGGATAAGCGTAATGTTTGTGGGATCGTCGTCAACCACAATTATTTTTGACATAGTTATTTTCGCTGCAATGACAAGATTTAACGACCGGCCAGCGCGGCAATGCCGCGCACAACGCCAACAATGTTAACGCCCGCTTTGAGGGCATCGCTTGTTTTGATTTGGGGCGGGCCATTATGGGCTTCTTCGGCGGTGCGGGCCAGCAAATAGGCTGTGCCTAAGCCGACGGCGGCGCCGAGGGCCGTGCCAATGAGCAAAATTTTCACCTTCCAACTGCTAGTCGTTTCGTCTTGAGACATATTTTATCTCCGTGTGTAAGAAGCTAATCCGCTTGTCCGCAAGTATAATTGCTGGCTGAAAGGCTGATTGCTTACTTGTTTTTTATTTTTTTAATCAATGTGCGCCAATAGGTCATGCGGGCATGGCCGCTGATGACCGGATTGGCCGCTTTAGGCAAGGCGGTCTCGGCTTTATCGTGCGCTTTGTTGACCAGGCTGTCCAATCGCCAGAATAAGGGTTGGAGACGGCCGTGTTCCCGCTGCGGCTGCTGTCTACGATAAACGGCATAGCCAACGGCAGCAGCGGGAACAATGGCGCACAACAACAGCAAAGGCAATATCGTCAAAATCAGAACAATATCGGCCAATCCAGAAGCAAATTCGCGCGTGCCCACAATGTTGGGCGAAAGCGCGCCCCACAACATTAAAATCACCAACGTCAACGCCCCCAAACTCGCCAAACCTAACGGCAAATAAACGTAAAGGCGGTTAAAGCGCCTTAACGTAGCCGCCCGTTCTTTTTGGATTAACGTCGGTTCATAAGCCGGGGATTCAGTTGGAGCCGGGGTCGTCATGCTCTCTCCATCAATACAAATACCATTGACAAATTGCCAATCAATTCAACAAAGGCGGAAATACCTAAATTGCACAGGCAAAAATGTCATTGGGTAAGCGCGATTATGTCATGTTTATTGTATCACATCTGGCGCTGATGGCGTACAAACTACTTTATTTCAAAACTGTGCGTCAAATTGGCTACGCCGCGCACCGTCGCCGAAACAGAACAATACTTCTCGTCGGACAATTTAATCGCCCGTTCGACTTTAGACGAGTCTAAATCTTTGCCTTCCAATGTGTAATGCAAATGAATGTCGGTGAACTGGTAAGGCGGCTCTGGGGCGTTTTTGCCGTCCACATGCACATACAAACCCGTCAACTCTTGTCGCTGCCGTTCCAAAATCAACACCACGTCATACGCCGAACATGATGCCAAGCTCAACAAGAGTAAATCGGACGATTTGATCGCTTTCCACTCTTGCCATTCCGGGTCGTCCGACGGCCAGGAACCGGCCATAACCGTATGACCAAAACTATCGCGCCCAACAAATAATTTGCTCCCTGCCCCCGTCCATTTTACTGCGATGCTCATATGTTTCTCCTTGAATGAGGTAGGGAGTAAGGGGCAGGCGGTAAGGGGCTTATTCCCTACTCTCTCCTTCTTACTCCCTACACGATTGTAAAGTTGTCGGCAGTATTGCGCCGGTTTGCTCGTCGTAACATTGGCAGTAAGCGGCGTTGTCGTTGTCGCCTTCCCATAACAGGTAACGGATGGTTGTGGTTGAACAGGATGGATTGGGGCGATACGGCCGTGTCCAGGCCATGCCCACCCCCTCAGCGCCCGATTCTTGTACCAGAAAGAGACGCAGTTGGCTGCGAACATCGTCGCCAAACGTCAACTCGCCCTTGCCCGCCAGGGAAAAAGCCAAAATGGGAAAGCTCATCGCCGCCAGCCAGACGATGACGATGAGCAAATAAAATATTCGACGGAGCCAGCGTTTCATAACGGCCGTGTATTTGCGCTGGTGTCATACCCGCGTAGGCGGGTATCCATCTTCTTGTCCAGAATGGATTCCTGCCTTCGCAGGAATGACAAATGTTCTTTATAACCGTTTCCAGGAAGACCTGAATAGTTACACGGCCGTTTCCTAATGATCATG